>JBFFNJ010000001.1:0-41781 GCA_041563215.1 Candidatus Deferrimicrobia bacterium
CCGACGAGGGATATCCTTGGATCCGACAATATAGAACAATCGGGGGCGAAGGTCATCGAAGATCCTTTTACCGGGGATCCCCTCTGCCTTCTTCCTGCATTGAATCCTGATGTGGCTCTGATACACGTTCACCAGGCCGATGTTTACGGGAATGCAAGAATTTTCGGCACAAACCTCTTTGCCCTTGAAGCTTCCGTTGCATCGAAGAAAGTAATCCTCTCGACCGAGGAGATCATCGACCATGATGAAATCAGGACAGATCCTCAACGCACGACGATCCCCTATTATTGCGTCGATGCCGTCGTCCACCTCCCATTCTGTGCCTACCCGGGATGCATGCCCGGCAAATACGAGCTCGATATAGAGCATATCGGGAAACTGAATGCGATAGTTACCGATGAACAGATGAAGGAATATCTCGAGGAATATGTCTACAATGTCTCTGACCATGCCGAATTTATTGACAGGAAGGTAGGGAGCAGGAGGCTCCGGGAGCTCATGAAAAAAGCATCGATAAAAGAAGGCTATCGTTAGGGGGGCTGGTGAAAAAAACGGTCGAATTTACGGACACCGAGTTTATGATTGTCCATGCCGCGAGGCTGCTCGAGGATAAAAAAACATTCTTCGTCGGATTCGGACTTCCCCAGATCGTTGCCATTCTTGCCCAAAAACTGTACACGCCGAACATAGTGCAGGTATTTGAATTCGGGGCAATCGGGCCACGTGCGGTCACGCCCTTCGTGAGGGGAACAATGGGTGGGCCACAGAATACATACCGGTCCATTCAATGGGCGAATATGAACACGGCATTCTCATACTCGGCTGCCGGTTATATAGATTATGGGATGCTGGGCGCCGCGCAGATCGATAAATACGGAAATATAAACTCGACGATGATAGGAGAAACCTTCGATGCCCCTGTCAGGAGGTTCCCCGGGAGTGGAGGTGGCAACCAGGTGGCAAGCTACTGCTGGGAGACAATCATCGTGATGAAGCACGAGCCGAGAAGGTTTGTGGAGAAGGTTGATTTCATAACCTCTCCGGGTTTTCTCCAGGGCGATAGGTCGCGAGAAGAATCGGGCCTCCCCTCCAAAACGGGTCCCTGGAGGGTTGTCACCTCAAAAGCCCTGTTTGGTTTCGATGAAGAATCCCGGATCTTGAAACTCCTGGGAGTCCAAAGAGGCCTCGGGGTAGACGATGTGATCGAAGGTATGGAATTCAAACCTGCGATTGCCGATGATATCGAGGAGCTTTCTCCCCCGAGCGCAGAAGAGATCGATCTTCTTAGAAACGATACCGATCCATCAAATATTATTATTGCTGGGGAAACAGTAAGAATAGAGGTATGAAAGATACCGGGACCCGCCGATGTGCCTCTACGGCGTGCTCACCCCCTGCAGGAACAGCCCCTTCATAAGGATATAAACAGAATCTGTTATAATCGTAGAGAGACGCTTTGCGGAGAATTCCATTCACATGAGGAGAAAGGCCTACATACATACATTCGGGTGCCAGATGAACGAGTATGATTCGGCAAGAATGATGGGGCTCTTGCGATCGTCGGGATACGAGTATGCAGAGTCTCCTGAAACGGCAGACCTCATCATCGTCAATACCTGCAGCGTCAGGGAAAAAGCCGAACAGAAAGTATACAGCCTTCTCGGCCGTCTGAAAAAACACAAGATAAAGCGCGGAACAAAGATCGCCCTTGGAGGGTGCGTCGCACAGCAGCTGGGTGAGGGTATTTTCACGAGGGCACCGCACGTCGACATAGTTTTTGGCACACATAATATCGATAATTTACCGGAGCTTCTGCGCGGCGCGGAAGATGGAAAGCGTTCGGTTTCCGGCCTGGAAATGTTTGAAATTCCCTCTACCTTCAGCGGTGATCAGTACCTGAGCGAAGGGAAGGTCAAGGCCTATGTCACCATCATGCAGGGATGCGACAATTATTGCTCGTATTGCATCGTTCCGCTGGTGAGAGGAAGGGAGTACAGCAGGCCCAAAGAGGACATTCTAAGGGAGGTCAGGAACCTATCGGCAAGGGGGGTGAGAGAGGTTACGCTCCTTGGACAGAACGTCAACTCATTCGGCAAAAAAAATGGTGGGACATCATTCACCGATTTGTTAAGAGAGGTATGCCGGGTAGATGGAATCGACAGGGTGCGCTTCGTTACGTCCCATCCGATGGATTTTTCCGAAGAACTAATTTTTTCTTTCGGCGAAAACGAGAAGCTGTGCTCTCACGTTCATCTGCCTGCTCAGAGCGGCTCCGATAGGCTGCTGCACATGATGAACCGAAGGTACACGAGAGACCATTACCTTTCCATCATCAACAAATTGAAAAGGGTACGGCCGGACATGACCTATTCATCCGATTTTATCGTCGGGTTTCCCGGTGAAGAGGAAGAGGATTTCGAAAAAACGCTGGAACTCATGCGGGAGGTCGGGTACGATACCACCTACTCGTTCAAATTTTCTCCCAGGCCGGGAACTGCTGCAGAAAAATTAGATGGAAGGGTGGAAGAAAGTATTGCGAGAACACGGTTGATGAAGCTCCAAGCACTTCAAAAGAAGATAACCAGAATCAACTACGCTGGAATGGTGGGGAAAAAAGTAAAAGTACTTGTTGAGGGTATATCCAAAACCGACGATAATAAGTATACTGGTCGCACAGCGTGCAATAAAATAGTCAACTTCGATGCCGGGCCAGATGATAGGGGCAAGATTATCACGGTTACCATTACCGATGCTCTTGCCCATTCGTTGACCGGGTCGACAGAAAACGGGGGTTGCCAAGATGAAAGAAGTTAACGTGCTCGGCATAACGATAGACCCGGTTACCAACTCTCCCATCGTTATACTGCGGGACGTGGATAAGAAGTTTACCCTTCCCATATGGATCGGCGTTCTGGAGGCAAACTCCATTGCGATTGAAATTGAGAAGATGGACCTCCCAAGGCCGATGACCCACGATCTAACCAAGAACATTATCGAGGAATTCGGCGGAAAAGTCCTGCGGGTAGAGATTACGGACCTGAAGGACAATACCTATTTTGCCGTAATATATATCCAGTCAGATGGAAAGAGGTTCCAGATAGACTCCCGTCCAAGCGACGCGATAGCCCTGGCCCTGAGGTGCAAGGCGGCGATATACGTTTATGATTCGGTCCTCGAGAAGGCCTACAGCCTTGAATCCGAAGAGGGCAAGGAGGGGCAGGATCGCTGGTCCGAGCTTCTTGAAATGCTCAATCCCGAAGAATTTACGAAGTACAAGATGTAAATTGGGGGAAGATGCAGCACCCGAAGACTATTATAGTTGTCGACGATAGTTCATCCGATCTCAAAAAGTCCCAGTTGCTCATCGAAGGAGAGTTTATAGATGTCATCTTCATCCCATCCTCTCATTACTTTTCAGATAAAAAACTAAAGGAGAGGGCATCCCTCGTTTCAATCACCTCGGAAAACGTGAGCGAGGAAAATCTGCTCAGAATATTGCGGGAAGCAAACGGGGGTCTACCCCTGTTGTGCTTCAAAGAGACACCTCCTCTGAAAAAACTCGGTGAATGGGTCCTAAGCCGGGAAAGCGATACCGTATCGGAGGAGGAAAGAGATATGGTCGAGAAGTTGATGGCCGAAAGCCTCGACTACTATCTTCTCGCTTCTGTTTATCAGCGATGCCTGAAAATCATCACCTCTTACGAGATCGAAACGCTTTTAGCCAGCGCCACTGATGCGTTCCTGAGTGAGCTAAAAGTCGAATCATGCGTCCTCTGGCTCGCCGACCAGCAAGAGAGGGATGCATTCACGATCGCCGCCGTAAGGGGGCTGATCAACATTGACCTCGAAGGATCGAGGTTTTACCTCTCCAAGATGGATTTTTACGAGCAGGTCAATGGCCTCATGCCCTTTGAATACCCGGAAACGGCGAAAAAGGATAACTTTCTCTACGTTCCGCTCGTTCACGCCGGATATTCCATCGGTCTTTTGAAACTAGGGAAAAAATTGACGGGAAAGCCGTTTTCTGAGAAGGAGGAGGGTATCTGCAAAATTATAGCCGACCATTGTGCATTTGCGATAAAAAACCTCGACAAAATCCAGAAGCTCGAGAAAATAACGCTTTTTGACCCGGAAACCAAGGTTTATTCTGCGTCTTTTTTCAGCGACTACTTCGACAAGGAATCGTCGAAGTCAAGCCGGTTCCAACGTCCCTTATCACTGGTTTTTGTTCACCTCGACAACTACAGCTATCTCCTCACCAGGCTCAAGGAAACGATTCTCCATGACCGTGTTTCCCACATACTCACCAGAATTGCCAAAGCGCTCAGAGACTCAGATCTCATTTCCCGGCTCGAAAGCAACCGTTTTTGTATTCTTCTTCCGGAGACGGACTATCTCGGTGCTCTGATAACCATCAAACGACTGAGAAAGATGATCGGTGATGTGTTACGCCTGGAACATCTCGATAAGACCTATTACCTGAACATACTCATGCGGGCCGTTTCATTTCCCAACGATGGATATACCCTGGATGAACTCAAAAAATCCGTCCATAAGAAGTTTATTCTCTACAAGAGGAGTCCCGTTTACAAGTATCAGCTTCAAGACAAGAGCTTCTGGGATATATTCGAGGTCATTATCGGTGATTTTTCTCAATACAAAGAGCAAAGTTCCAATATAATCGATCGGGGCAATTTCAGGGTAAAGGCAAATTTCGGCAGGAACAGGTATTTCTCCATGGAGACAGAGGAATTCACGAAGGTAGTCGAAGTTATTTCACAGGATTTGTGCATGGGAAAAGATGAGAGGGGGATACTTCTCGTGGCTGGCCCGAGGCCAGAGTTGATTCGCCAGATACTGTCGTCTTTCGAGATCGGCAACGTACCTTCAAAAAAGATCTACATCCTCGGAAAGAAAGCAGTATCAAAGTTCGACGCAAAGAACGTATTGATTGTCTCCGCGGAAGACAGGAGGCTCGATTCATCTCACATATTGATTTACCTGAAAGACAGCGGTGCCTATGCCCTCATGACTACCTCTGCCGATGGTAATCTGGTGGGTTTCAATACGTCAGACGAGGTTCTCGTGGAAACCCTCTTCGAGAAAATTCAGGATATGTACATGATACAGGGAACGTTCTGATGGCGAGCCATGAGCAAGAAAATTCTCATAGCTGACAGGGACAAGAGGATACGGGATAGGCTCTCATCGAAGCTCAGGGCGAGAGGCTTCGATATCTATACGGTGGAGGACGGCTCGAGTGCCCTGGAGTCTGTCCTGGTTCGCTTGCCGGATCTCCTCGTCGTCGATACCGATCTCGACGTCTTGCCCACGGAAAGGCTCATCCAGATCATACGCTCAAACCCGAAAACCAGAGAGGTGCCGGTAATCTATCTTTCAAGCGAAGGAAAGAGTCTTGGCACTTTCAGGAAAGATGTAGACGATTTCGTCAGAAAACCGTTCAATATGAGCGAGTTTATTCTGCGGGTGTCGCGAATATTCGGATATGGAGTAAAAGAGGCGTCGCTTATTTCCGGTGACACCGAGGTTTCCGGCAACATATCCCATATGTCGCTGCCTGACCTGCTGCAGATGTTTTCCTTGAATGGGAGAAGTGGTGTTCTTCACGTAGCATCGAAAAGGACTTCAGGCTCAATTTACATGAGCGAAGGAGATATTATATCTGCTATTTCCGGCACGACCGTGGGAGAAAAGGCTTTCTACCGTTTGATCAATCTGCAGGAGGGAGAGTTCCAGTTTGTTCCCGGGGAGTTCGATTCAAAGAGAACAATACTGAAGAGCAGTCACAGCCTGATTTTCGAGGGATTGCGCAGACACGATGAGATGGCCTTGATCACGGAAGATTATCCCGATCCCGATGACTCAGTGGAGTTTATGATCAACCCGCATAAGTTACCCCCAACGTCAAACCCCTTGTTGAAAGAGATCCTCATGCTCATCGAGTACTATTCAAAGGTCGAGGAGATTGTGAACGCCTCGACCCATCCCGATATTGATGTGTATAAAGCCCTTCTCTCGATGAGGAAGAGAAATTTCATCAAAGTCGGGAGATTCGAGAAAAAACAGGTAAAGCTCGACTTCCTCGACAAGGACGAAATCATCAAAATACGTTCTAAGAGGGAACTCCCTGTGTCAAAGGATTTGGATAACCCCATCGTTGGAAAGATAGTTTTTTTTATTCCCGAAGATTCCATCCTTGCCGAAATCATAAATGTTCTCAATCGATACTCTGAATTTCAGGTGGACAGGTATTTTTTGACGGTGAAAAACAGGGAGAGTGGCATATTAAATGGAGTGTTCGGATATCTACACATCGGGAAAAATGCGAGGATCGCCTTGCTTTCCTTCCTGTGCAGGAGGGAGTTTTCACCCATGTGGCATGCGATGTCCTCGAAATCTATCGGCGTGATTCTCATCCTGAAAGACGAGATGAGCAGTTCCCTCGAGGACCTTCTGGCTGTCTCAGAGTTTGCAAAGACCACGGGCAGCGGGCAGATTCTCGGGATTATGAGCAAGAGTTTCACAAATTTCGGCCTGGGTGACAATACCCTCAATCTTTTCAAAAAAAGAGCCGAGAAACTGCGCTGTGCGATTAAAATAAAAGAAATGGACGAATTGACCCCGGGGGAAATACAGGCTTCCCTTCAAGAAGTCATAAGGAAACACATAGATACCGTGGAGAGCCGTGATGATAGATTTGCACATACACTCGATATTCAGTGATGGGGTGCTCATCCCATCGGAAATCGTATCCCGGGCCAAGCAGAAAGGTTACAAAGCTCTCGCTCTAACTGACCACGTGGACACGTCGAACATTGATTTCGTTCTTTCCGGCATGGTAAAGGTTTCCCGGGACCTGTCCCATAAAACCGGTGTGAAAGTCATTCCCGGCGTGGAGATCACCCACGTCCCGCCTTCCCTCATAGCAGGCCTCGTTTCAGAGGCAAGGGAACGGGGTGCCGGTATAGTTATCGTTCATGGCGAGACGATTGTGGAGCCGGTACCCCCGGGAACGAACAGAGAGGCAATTGTTGCCTGTGCCGATATTCTTGCACATCCAGGCCTCATAACAGAGGAGGATGCCCTGCTGGCAGCAAAAAATGGGGTCTTTCTGGAGATAACTGCGAGGGGAGGGCACTCTTACACGAATGGCCATGTCGTCAGAATGGCAAAGAGTACGGGTGCGGAATTGATCTTCAACACCGATGCGCACGGGCCTGGGGACTTTATAGACAAGGAAGCAGCAAGGGCAATTCTGGAGGGTGCGGGTCTTTTGGCTGATGATGTTTCATCTATTTTTGAAAATTCCGTAAACTTGATAGATAAGAGGGGCTGAAACGTGGCAAAGAAAAGAATGACGAAAAAGGAACTGAAACAACCTGATGAGGTTTTGACACTCCTTGGCACGGCGACCAGGTTCATCTCGGAAAACCAGGGAAAGCTGCTGGTCGTTGCTGCATCGATATTTCTGCTGGCACTGTCGATTTACGGCTACAAGGGCTATACGAGCAGGAAATTTTCCAAGGAGAATGGAAAGCTCTGGGAAATAGTCTCCAGGATACCCGGTAATTACCTTGAACTCAGTGAAGGGGAAAAACAAAGCCTCGTCCTGGTCAAATCCGATCTCGAGAATTTTTCGAAAAAGGTCGGCTCGAAATCCGTGAAAATATACGCGCAGTATTATATCGCCGATGTGAATTACAAACTCGCATACTATTCTAATGCAGTCGAGCAATTTCAGGAAATTCTGCGAAAAGAGGAAGTACCTCCCGAGTTGCGTTACATAAGCAACATCGGGCTCGGTTACAGCTATGAGGCCCTTTCTGAGTATCAATCTGCAATTCGCCACTTTAGGGTTGCCGGGGAGATGGCAAACGACTCTTACAGCAGAGGTACCGCCTCCTACGGGATGGGCCGCTGTTACGAACTTATGGGGGATATCGACGGGGCAAGGCAGGTATATAGCGATATCATGGAAAAGAACCCTGATTACCCTGATATTGAATTCATCAAAATCAGGCTTTCATCAATTTCCTGATGAAACTCAACATCGCTTTCCTATGGCACCTTCATCAGCCGTACTATCTCGATCCTGAGGAGAACAGTTTTCTCCTTCCCTGGGTTCGCCTGCATGCTACAAAGAACTACCTCTTTATTGCAGACCTGTTCAAGGAGTTCCCCCGGCTCAGGCACAACATAAATCTCGTTCCATCTCTTATCAAGCAGATAGAGCACTACGACAAAGATGGATTGATTGACACCTGTTTTGCGCTTTCCCAAAAAAACGCCTACGACCTGACTTACGAAGAGAAGGAGTATATTCTGAAAAACTTTTTCCACGCCCACGCAGAGACGATGATATATCGTTTTCCACGGTATAAGGAGCTCCACGAGCGCTGGCGAAGGACGTCGGGTAATGTTGACAGGGCACTGAAACTATTCGGCATAACAGAGATAACCGACCTTCAGGTTCTGTTCAATCTCGTATGGCTGAACCCTGTTCACTATGAAGGGAATAACAAGATTCAAGAGATAGTGAAAAAAGGCAGGCTCTTCGGGGAGGAGGATAAAAGGGTTCTGCTCGAGTTTCACATGGAAATAATCGGGAATATAATAAACCGGTTCAGGGAGGTTGCCGATGCCGGCATAGTCGAACTGACGGTATCTCCTTTTTACCATCCCATACTGCCGATCCTCATCGACAGCAATTGTGCGGAACTTGCAGACCCCCATGTTGATCTTCCGCCGTTTCGCATCGCCTATCCCGATGACGCCATGGACCAGATAAAGAAAGCGAAAGAGTATTTTCTCAACATCTTCGGATTTTCCCCTTCGGGAATGTGGCCATCTGAGGGGTCGGTATCAGAACCGGTGTTAGAACTTATGGTAAATGAGGGCTTCCGCTATACATTTACCGATGAGCTCATTCTGAGCAAAGGGATCAATGAAATAATTCATCGTGATACAGGAGGCTTACCTGATAAGCCTGAAGTATTGTACCAACCATATCGGTATAAGGATATGGATTTCCACATATTTTTTAGGGATCACTACCTATCCGATCTCATTGGATTCGTCTACAAAAATTGGGATCAGGAGACGGCAGCAAACCATCTCTATAGCAAATTCATGGATATACGTCAGAATATTAAATCGAAAGGTTTAAGTCCTGAGGATTATATTGTCTCGCTTATATTTGACGGGGAAAATCCCTGGGAATACTATCCCAATTACGGCATTGATTTCTTGCGATCTCTCTTTGATAAATTAAGCAATTCGGAATATCTGAATGTTGTAACATACAATGAATATATGAACAAAAAGGGGAAACGAAACTTCCCCGTCCTCGAATCGATAAAGCCCGGTTCATGGATTGACGGTACATTCAGGATATGGTTCGGACAGCAGGAGGATTTTGCTGCATGGAAGTTTATATATAAATTAAAAAATCTTATGTCTGACAGCCATATAAACGCGGATAAAAGAAGTAAGGCATTAGAATATATACGTATTGCAGAGGGTTCAGATTGGTACTGGTGGTATGGTGATGAGCACTTCACGGCAAACCTGCTTGATTTCGACAAGTTGTTCATAAAAAACATAAAAATGGACTATAATTGCCTGGACGTAGATCCCCCAAAAAGTTTGGAAAAGGAGATTTTTTCCCAGGAAAGACTGGTTCAGGCGATCGATGGAGACATGCTCGTTCTGAGGCCTAAAACTTTTCTCAATCCCGTAATAGACGGGAGAGTTACTTCTTACTACGAGTGGATCGGGGCTGCGAAATTTGTTCAAAGCCCAACGTTTGGCTCGATGCACCGTGCTGGATTCGGAATAATCAACTCCTTGCACGCAGGATATGAAAAAAACACCTTCTTTATAAGGATCGATTTTCAAAAGGAAACGTTAAAGGAAAGTGGTGTAATCGAATTAAAATTTGACATAAATGATAACCATTTTGAATTTGAGATCGATCCTTTACTCAAAAGAGTCGAGTTTGTTGATTCTGTCGGGAATAATGTTCGTCAGTTCGTTTGCGCATTCGATGATGTATTCGAGGCTTCATTCCCGCTTAAAATGTTTCTCGAGGAAGGCAGGGGAACGATTCATTTCTTTGTTGTTGGGATAAGCGACAGGGTCTTTGAAGAAAGATGGCCTGAAATGTCTGAATTCAAAATGAGGATAACGGGGGAAGATCCGGCAAAAGAAGAATGGATCATTTGAATGCCGGTTATAACGTCTGATAATGTATATTATGTAAACTTGTGTGTCGATTGCCTGCTAATTGTTTATTTCCCTCACTCTATTTTCTGATTATCCCTGCTCTACGACGATATGACGATAAACGTCCACTTCATGAACGTATCTTTTTCGAAGCTGTAAAGATCGCGAACGAACTCCTTCACCAGCGAGACCTGCTTGTTGAACGTCTGTCGTGGAAATAGGCCTGCCGCCTGTGCGGGAATCGTGAGAAATTCCGTCAGAAACTCACTCTCTGCCTGAAATAGGTATTCAGTGGTAAAATTCTTGATCTTTGAGGATTTTAGCCATTTGATAAGATCAGGAAGGCCAAAAGCTCCGTATCTGTATGAAAAACCTGAGAAATGTTTCTTGATAAGGTCCTGCCCTGTCATGTCGGTAAGTCCCGAGTAAAAGCTGATTGCAATCTTTCCCCCGTTGTTTAGCAATGTCAGCGCTTCACGGAGACTTTTTTTGAAATCGGGGAGTAAAAAGAGCGATGCTGTGTAAAAAATCGCGTCGAATTTCTCTATGAAGTGATAGGATAAGTTTTCTGCATCACCGTGGATAAATATGAAATTGCCCAAATCAGCGTATTTATTCCTTGCAATATCAAGCATATTTGAAGATATATCTATCGCATAATATGAACAATTATCCCCAAAACACTTATAAAGGCTATATGTCGATATCCCTGTACCGCATCCAACATCGAGCACTCTCGAGGCTTTCTCCATACCTCCCATCATTTCAACCAGCTTGTAGGTAAGGTTTTCAAAGAGGTGATGTTTTTGCTCGAAACGTTCGTAGTGCTCTACACTGGCATCGAAATTTTCCCTTACTGCTTTTTTGAACCTCTCGTCGAAGCTGCTCATATGTTACCTAGTGGGGATATCCTTTTAGACTTTTTCGTGGGGGTCGAACAGTTTCTTGTGCTCATTTAATGCGAATCTGTCTGTCATCCCCGCGATATAGTCGCATATAACCCTTTCGAGGCCTTCGCTGTTTTTTTTCGCATAAAAGCGCGGGGGTAATTGCTCGGGCCTTGTTCTGTAGGCGTCATAGAGATCGACTATTATCCTTTTCGCTTTTTCCTCCATCCTGATGACCCTGTAGTGGCAGTACATATTATTATATAGGAATTTTTTGAGCTCTTCGTTTTTTTCCCTCATTTTCTCGCTGAAGGTAATCATTCGGCCGCCGAAGTTGCGAACATCGTCAACAGATGTAAGTTGCGCCTTCTCGATGTTTTCCCAGGAGTGAAAGGTAAGATCCCTGGTGAGAAAGGAGATGATCGTCGAAATTCCCCTGTGTTTCAGCGCATCGTCATCGAGTGAGGTATAGTTTTTCCTCACCTTCTGTATCGCTTCCTCCCAGAGGGTTACTCCTTCCAGCTGTTTCAACGTGATGAGGCCGCTTCTTAACCCGTCATCGATGTCGTGATTGCTGTAGGCAATCTCATCGGCCAGGTCGACAATCTGTCCCTCGAGGGAGGGCTCTTTCCCGGGCGAGAATTCAACGGGAGGCAATGTCGTGTCATAGGCCGATGAATGCTTGCATACCCCCTCTCTCACCTCGTATGAGAGGTTGAGGCCGTTGAACTCGGGGTATCTCTTCTCCAGGTGGTCCACCACGCGCAGAGACTGGAGGTTGTGCTCGAAGCCGCCATGGTTTTCCATCAGGTTGTTCATCGTTCTCTCTCCCGCATGCCCAAACGGTGTGTGGCCGAGGTCGTGGGCAAGGACGATCGCTTCGGTAAGGTCCTCGTTCAAACGCAGAGCCCTGGAAATCGACCGCGCTATCTGTGATACTTCGATCGTGTGGGTCAGGCGCGTCCGGTAGTGATCACCCTCGTGATTTACAAATACCTGGGTCTTGTATTCCAGCCGCCGAAACGCTGCAGAATGGATAATACGGTCCCTGTCCCTCTGGAAAGCAGTTCGAATCGTATCCTCTGTTTCAGGATGCTTTCGGCCGCGGGAACGTACGCTCTTGGACGCGAAGGGGGCGAGCCTTTCGTTTTCGAGCTTCTCGTAATCTTCCCTCGTAAGCATGATCATTACATTCTGTCAGAGATACAAACTTTGTCTTTGCCCGTTTTCTTTGCAAGGTAGGAGGCGTCATCAGCCCTGCTTACCAGCTGATCGGGGGTGATGTTGCCTGCATATGTGGAGCAGATACCGATGCTGACTGTCAATGCCGCCCTCTCATCCTCAACGGGAGACATGTTCATCTTCGCAACTTCGTTCTTGATCCTCTCTGCGAGAACGATCGCACCCCTCTGGTCAGTCTCGGGAAGAATCGCCGTAAACTCATCCCCCCCGTAGCGGGAAACGATGTCGATCTTTCTCACTGCCCTTTTTATGGCCGTCGATATCATTTTCAAGGCCAGGTCGCCCGCCAGATGACCATAGGTATCGTTGAATACCTTGAAGTTGTCAACGTCAATCATCATGAGGGAGAGGTTGGTTCCATATCTCTTTGACCTGTCCAGTTCACCCCTTAGAAGCTTGAAGAACTCCCTGTGGTTGTAGAGACCCGTCAACCCGTCGGTTATCGACATCCTCTCTGTCTCCTCATAGAGGTCGGCAATTTCAAGAGCCAGTGAGGCTTCGTTCACCAGTCCGACTATGCTGCCTATGTGCTCCGTTTTGAGCTCTTTTCCATCTCGCCCTTCCTTGACGATGAGCACGCCCTCGACGTTGAAGAGGTTGCATTTAAAGCAGGTCTCCCTCGGGTTGCTCGCAGGCTCCACGATATGTGAGTCACACTTCACCATTCCCCTCACCCAGCACTTCTGGTCGTTACTCATGTAGGCGGGACAATCATTCATGCTGCATTTGAAGTGCTGGTAGCATTTGAACCTCCTGTTTTTCAATACGGGAATGACAAAGGCCGGGCCACTTGACAACAGGATTAGATCATCGTAACGGCAGTCTATCTTGGATGCATCCTCCACATAGTGATATGTCCCGCTCCAGCTCACCTTGGTGAGGAAAAAGGTTTCGTCCAGAAGAGGAATGGTAATCCTCTCTTTGCCATACGTGAGCGCGTCCAGGTTGAACTCCATCCCGGGACCTTCCCGGTTGAATCTTCCCCAGATAAAATTTTCGTAACCGAGCTCTTTTATCCCTTCGAGCAGGATGGGGATCACGCTCTCCTTGTTCAGTGCTTTCAACATCTTCTTCGTAATCGAATGATTGATGAGGAGCTCGTTATGGTTTCTTCTCAACTCTTTGAGGCTACCAAGTTCAACCTCCTCGAGCTTCTTTTTCACAACTTTGTGCTCTTCCCTTAAGTTCGTATATTCACCGATCACGGAGTTTACGTTCAGATAAAGGTTCTCGGGGTTGAACCCGTCGAGCAACTCAATTCCCATCTTGTCCCTTCTTTCCTGAAGGAGGTCGATAGACATGGAAGCCGGCTTGATTATGCGCACGTGAAGAAAGAAAACCAGCGATGCGAGGAAGAGAAATCCCAGCACCACGCAAACCTGGGGAACCAGGGGTATTTCTAAGAAACCCTCGGGAGCGGTAACGGTAACACCGATATCAAATTCGGGGATGGCTTTTTCCCACGAATCAAAATTTTCAATCATTCTTTCCAGGCGCGAGTCAGCGGGAAGCAACGACGTGTCGGCGAGAGAGATTCGGCCATCAAGGGAGAAGATTTTGCAGTAAACGCCTCTTCCCGCAAGACCATTCAAGTATTCGAGAATTCCGGGAACTCTGAGTTCTGCCGAGGCGATATTATTCTTGTCGGGATTACTTGCCACGGCAAAGGGCAGAACCATGCCCTGCTCCGGCTGGTTTCGCAGGTGGCCTAGGTAAAGACTGAATTTGTCACCATCCGCTGACTTGAGCATTTTCTTGCCCCGCAGAACAGATTGGTCATCGGTGAAAGTCACTGGGGTTGCAAGGAAGATCTTCATGCTGTCAGTAATGTTTTCCGATAGCAATGCGTCCCCGTTTTTTGCTACGAGCGACGAACTTCTCCAGATTGCGGTTGAGATATTCCCGCTGATATTCCCGCTTATGCTCTCAAAGGCCAAATCGGAGTATCTCGCCCTGACGGTTTTAAGGAGAAAGGCAAAAAAAATCATGAGTGCGGCAAGTTCGATTATAAGGAGCAAAGTGGCAACCCTGCTCCTTTTGATCGTATATTTTACCGGATTCCTGTTTTCCATTTCAGTCTATATTACGCAAAAACAATTTGTTTGTTAAGACCAAATTACGGAACATAGAGGAGAGTCAAAAAGGCTGTATTTAGGCTGTTCCATTAATCCATTGACTTTTGGAAAATGATTATTATCATATTGAACCAAACGAAATCCGGGTGATAACCAAATGAGAGTGGGGTCGATCGTTATTTCTTTTTTCATTCTTCTTCTCTGTATCTTTCATGCCCCCCCTTCCTCCTATGCACTGTGCGTCGAGGTCGGCAAGGCCTCTCCCAACCTAGAACTGACCGACATTGACGGAAAGAAGGTTTCTCTGGACTCGTTCAAGGGGAAGATAATACTCCTTGCATTCTGGGCTTCCTGGTGTCCCCGTTGCGAGGAGGAACTGACCTTTCTTCAGGGGGTATACAAGACAAGCGCCGATATCGTCGTGATCGCCATCAATCAGGAGGCCCAGAACATATCAAAGGCTCACGTGGCGAGAATAAAGGAAACGCTTAGACAGTGGAGGATAGATTTTCCCGTGCTCATCGACAGGGAGCTTTTGGCCTGGGATATGTTCTGCATCAATGCATTGCCCACGAGCATAATTATCGATAAAGCCGGGATGATCCGCTATGCGGAAGCCAACTATTACTGGGCATCACAGGACAAGATAGCAAATATAATCAATGCGATTCGAACCGGAAAGTGAGCTATGACGAAACTCGCAAGGTTCTGTCTTGCCACGCTCGTTGTCTTTACGTGCATGTCCCCCCAAACCTCCCTCCCGGAAGGGCTGATTCCCCTTCTTGAAAAAGGCGATGTGGCCCCCCACTTCGAACTGCAATCTCATAGCGGCGAAACGGTTTCGTTTCACCCGGGAGACAAAGTTTGCGTTCTCGTCTTCTGGTCCGCATTTTGTAAGGTCTGTACGGAGATTATCCCATCCCTGAACGAGACCTATGAATTGTACCGCAACGGGGTAAATTTTTTATCCGTCAATGTCGACGGAGAGCCCCATTTTGACGACGTGGTTCTCGTCATAGATGATCGCGATATCCGCTATCCCGTGGCATTCGATGCGATTGTCGATGACTTTTTTGTCGCTGCAGACAAATATGGCATCAGACATACCCCCACGATCTTCTTCATAGGCGTTGACAAAAAGATAATCGATGTCCTCGAGGGGGAGGAGGCAAAAAAAGTAAAAGAGAGCGCAAAGAAGATCCTCCGCATGCCGGCGACGAGCCAGAATTAGGTCATGAACGCACTTTTTTCTCAATCGACAAGTGCGTTAACGGCCTTCTGAAAAAGGGGGGATCAGCGGCTCAAGACTCCCATCATACCGGCATATATCTTTCCCGTTATTTCTATAATAATATATATATTTAATTTTATATTACTAAACCATAACCTTACGAGTTCGACTATAAACGCCTTTTTTCCAACAACTCCTGGCAAAAGATAAAGGGGCAGAATGATTAAGTTCAGGAGAAAGACAAGGGTTGCTGAAAAAAGGTACCCATTCCGCTTGATATCCTCCTGGCCTGAAACAAAGGATGTAACCGTGAAGGCGAGCATCATGGTGAGAAGATAGCCCGCTGAGAGGAAATATGCCCGTATTCCGGCCTGAAATCCCGCTTTTCGAAAGAGAATGGCTAGGAAAACGAAAAAAATAATGAGTGGATAGAACAGGTAAGGCGACAGGTCAATGAGAAAATTAGTTTTTTCCACGACCACCCTCCCGCCCTGCCTGCGTGTTATGTGAAAGCCCTTGACATCCTTGAAGAACATCTTTGACGCAAGCAGGTGAGAGAATTCGTGATTCCAGACATAAAAACTTTCAGGTTTTCTCACGACGTGGACCAGGAGGTATATCACGCATCCCAGACCAAACAAAAGGTAATAGACTTTATCAAGTATTCCCCCCACATAGCGGAAAGGAAATGACCATACGACGAGAAAATCCAGGCAAAACAATAGTATTCCTGCTACGAGCTTACACAGTTTCATCTGGGCTCTTTGTATGAAAACGGGTCAATTCGATTAAAGATAATGAAAAATATGAACCCTTGCAAGGCTTTTTCCGTTTACTTCGCTTACCTGTTATGTTAAATATAATAAAAAGCCGTTTTGTTCGGAGGATTGATGGGCTTGAAGAGCATGCCTAATATTCTCAAGACGAGGGACATAGCGATTTTGCTCGACCTGAGTCCCGATTCGGTCAACGATATGGCGAGAAAAGGTCAGATAAAGGGCTATAAGAGCGGAAACCAGTGGCGATTCAGGAAAAAAGACGTTGAAAAATTTTTGAAGAAGTACAACCAGAGGCAAACGTCAGGCACAGGATGAGCAGCTGCTCGTCTTGCAACCGGCACAGCCGGCACCTCCACCCTGCTTGAATTTCCCTTCCGATTTGTAGGCGAATACGGACATGAGTTGGACAAGCTCCGGGGAACCGCAAAACTTGCAGACCTCACCCTCTATCGATCCGAAAACAAGGTACTCTCCTACCCCTGCGCATTTTTTGCACTCGAACTCGTAGATAGGCATATGCGTCTCTAATCCCCTCTTTTTAGGAGAATATCATATCACATGGTCACCCGATCATGACGCCGAATCATTTGAAAACATCATTCTGCTGTGTTATG
This sequence comes from Candidatus Deferrimicrobia bacterium, assembly GCA_041563215.1. GTDB lineage: Bacteria > Desulfobacterota > Deferrimicrobia > J040 > J040 > WVXK01. The sequence goes on from JBFFNJ010000001.1 coordinate 17,074, forward strand.
ATCATACCCTGTTTGCTGCCCCCGTAGCTCAGGCGGATAGAGCAGCGGTTTCCTAAACCGCGTGCCGGGAGTTCGAGTCTCTCCGGGGGCACCACCCTCCTTAATCCTCGAATACCAAAAGGGAAAAATGCTCATACGGTTTGATCTTCTCGCTCCCTCCAAGGGCAGAGAGCTCCGCGAGGAAGGCGCATTCAACGATTTCAGCGCCCATTCTCCTGACAAGGTCGATCACCGCTTGAATCGTTCCGCCCGTCGCAAGAACGTCATCTGCGATGAGCACCTTCATTCCGGGCATGAGGGCGTCCTTGTGGATTTCCAGGCTGTCCTCGCCATACTCGAGCTGGTAGGTGACGCTCTCGGTCTCAGCGGGAAGTTTTCCGGGTTTTCTTACGATGATGACACCCGAGCAGAGTTTATAAGCGAGGGCTGCCCCCATGATGAAGCCCCTCGCCTCGACACCCAAAACGGCGTCGATGTGGATGTTGGTGTAGCGATGAGCAATGAGGTCGATGGCCATTTGGAAAGACTTGGGATCGGCCAGGAGCGTCGTGATGTCCTTGAAAAGAATTCCCTTCTTGGGAAAGTCAGCAACATCTCTAATCTTTGCCTTGAGTTCTCCGTACATAGAGAGAGTTACCTCCTGTAAAGATTTTATGTTTCCCGATCTCTTCCCAGCGTTTAGAGAAGGAGATAGTCGATAGGGTTGACCAGTTTTTCATTGTGGCGCACCTCGAAGTGCAGGTGCGGGCCCGTTGCCCTTCCCGTCTTTCCCACCTTTCCGATTCTCTCTCTCTGCCGGACGATGTTGCCGACTTTTGTCAAAATATTTTTCAGGTGAGAATAGAGGGTCAAGTATCCATTCTGGTGGTCTATGATAACCGTCTTGCCGTAACCCGAGTAACCCGAGCCGGCGTAAATCACCCTTCCTGATAGCGCAGCCACCACGGGAGAACCCGAAGGTGCGGCGATGTCTATCCCCTTGTGGTGGTGCCTGCTCCTCCGTTCCCCGAACCTCCCGGTGATCGTTCCGCTCACGGGCTTTATGAAGATCTTTTTCTTGGCGGAAGGAGGCGGCTTGACAATAGGAACGTCCAGGTGTTTCCTAGCGCCGGGTATAAAGATCCTCTGTCCTGCCTTTATGTCAAAAGGGTCATCGATATCGTTGTGGGATACGATCTCGCCCAAAGGGACATTGTATGTGACCGATATCCTGTAAAGGGTCTGTCCCCTTTTCACCCTGTGGTAAACTCCCGGCTGTGCGCATGAAACGATCAGGAGAAAAGAGAGTATGAGAATCAGGTGTCTCTGAAACCGTATTTCCCAACGAGTTTTACGAATCTGCATCCTCCAAGAAAGCTTTTGTCGAGACCCCCTGCCCTCTTGACCCCCTTTAAAAGCTCCTGCTCGAACTGCTTGCCTACGGGAGCGATAACGATTCCCCCCTCGGACAGTTGCTCCACAACGGGCTGCGGAATGTTCGGTGTCGCTGCGGTTATCAAAACCCTGTCATAGGGGGCTTCGTCAGGATACCCGACCGTTCCGTCGCCTACGATGATCTGAACGTTGCGATAACCGAGATCGGAAAGCGCCGCTTCAGCCCTCTCGGCAAGCTTTGGTATCCTCTCTATCGTAATTACCCTTTCGGCCAGCTCACAGAGAATGGCAGCCTGATAACCGGAACCGGTCCCGAGCTCCAAAACCTTTTCGCTTCCCGTTAGCTCAAGATGCTGCGTCATCAGGGCAACTATGTAGGGCTGTGAAATCGTCTGATTAAAACCTATCGGGAGAGGACAGTCATCGTATGCTCGGTTTCTCTGATGAAGGGGAATAAACAGGTGCCGGGGGATTGTCCGCATCGCCTCAAGGAGCCGCGTATCACGTATGCCTCTCTTCATGATCTGGCTCTCGACCATGTGCGACCTTAACCTGCTCAACACATCAGGATCTTCTTCTCCCTTCACGCCTGCCCCCCCCTTTCGTTATCCTCATTGATTTACTCAACGAGTCTTCCCAGTACCGTAACTGTCTGAGCGATTTGTAATTGGTCAGTTCGAGGTGAAGAGGTGTAATGCTTATATAATCGCTGTTCACAGCGAGAATGTCCGTACCCTTTCTGTTCTCAAAGCCTATCTCCTCCCCTGCTATCCAGTAATATTTTCTTCCGCGGGGGTCAGTTTTCTCGACGACGGCGTCACTGTAAATTCGCTTTCCCTGCCGGGTAATCTTTATTCCTTTGATCTCGTTCTCCGCAACGTTGGGGACATTGACATTTAAGAGGGTGTCTTCGGGTAGACCTTTTGCCAGAATTTCTCTTGCAATGTCTGTGGCTAACATCGATGCTATATCGACTCGTTAATTGTTCCTCGTCACGAGTGATATCGCAAAGGAGGGGATGCCAAGCAACCTGCCTTCTATCGCAGCAGAGACGGTCCCGGAGTAGGTGATATCATCTCCCAGATTGCCGCCTTTGTTGATTCCCGACGCCACGAGTGCAGGTTTTTCCCGGAGGATTTTATTCACGGCGAGATTGATGCAGTCCGTCGGGGTCCCGTCAACGGCGTATATACCCGGCTTTATCCTGTCCACCCTCAAGGGACGCTGCAGGGTGAGGGAATGACTTACACCACTTCTCTCCCTATCGGGAGCAATGACCACGACCCGGGCTAATTTTCTCATAGCCTTCGCAAGGGCATACAGCCCTTCCGAATGGATACCGTCATCATTGGAGATAAGTATAAGGGGCTTTTTCACTTTTCCTGACATGCGGTTACCCTTTTCCTGTAGATGAATTCATCATGCAGCAGTTTCATCCCCTTTCTATTTTACCGTCTTAGTTGTAGGATGGTCGCCTTGTGGAATCAAATAACGGCGGATTGAGCCAGCAAGCAGCATCCGGGGCGGTAAGGAAAGAAAAAATGGTCGGGGCGACTGGATTTGAACCAGCGACCCCTTGCACCCCATGCAAGTGCGCTACCATGCTGCGCTACGCCCCGACGGTCATCTCGTGGTCTTCTCGAGTATTTTCTTTATTCTTTTCAGCTCTCCCTTTACGTTGAGAAGCATTTTTTGATACTTTCCCTCGTCGAGGGATAGGGATAACTGCTTTTCTTTTTCGTCCTTCTGAAGTTCCTTCAGTTTGTTCTTGGCACCGTCTATGGTAAATTTCTTGTTATACAGGAGATCTTTTATCGTTAAAAGAAGCTCGATATCTTTCGCCTTGTAGATCCTGTGGCTCGTTTTTGTCTTCGCTCTGTTTATCTTGAATTCCGATTCCCAGAATCGTATTACGTATGCCTTTACACCAACAATTTTACTTACTTCCCCAATTTTAAAATAGATTTTATCAGGGATATTTTGCTTCAAACTCTGCCCTCGTCAATTTACAGAACTTCTTCCTGACCCAAGCTGTTGATGTGATCTTTGAGGATCTGGCTTGCCTTGAAGGTGAGCACCCTCCTGGCAGAAATTTCTATGTCCTCGCCCGTCTGGGGATTCCGACCCCTGCGGGGCCTCTTCACTCTCACGGAGAAATTTCCAAATCCAGAAATCTTTATTTTCTCTCCATCTTTGAGGCTTTCCTTGAGTGTGTCAAACACCGTCTCTACGATGTCTTTCGCCTCTTTCTTGGATAGCCCCACCTTCTCGTAAATGATTTCTACCAGATCCGCCTTCGTCATATTTTCCTCCTTCTTTAACTACTTCTGACCATACCACCAAATCTGTTTTCTATGAGAATAATTATTTTTCTATGAATATCATTAACTTCCTGTTCAGTCAAGGTCCTATTGTCTGCCTGATACACCACGCGCAAGCCAATACTTTTCTTATCCGGCGGGAGTTTTTCTGAGCGGTAGACATCAAATATCGAGACGCTCTCTATCAGGGAGTCATCCACTCTCTTGACGTACGCAAGGATGTCACCGACGGGAATTTCCCTCTTAATCAAAAAAGAGATGTCTCGCTCCAGCGGGGGATACTTGGAAATCTGGCGGTACTTTCTTTCGGGACTCCTTATTTGAAAGAGAAGATCGAGATTGATTTCAAAACAGTAGACTTCCGTGTCAATATCAAAGAGATCGCAAACGGCTGCATTAATTAATCCGATGTAACCGAGCGTTTTGTGTTCATATTTGATGGCTGCAGATTCTCCAGGTTGAAAAATTCCCGGAATCTTTTCCGCCACGATGAAGGTGTCATCGATCTTGAGGCCGGAAAATATTTTATCGAGGACGTTCCTTGCATAGTAGAAGTCGACCTTTTTTTCCCTGCCCGACAGGGGATCGATGGAGAGATTGCCCGTAAATATGGAGGCGAGCCTGTTTTCTTCAAAGAAGTCCTTCTTGAGAGACTTTTTAAAAATCTTTCCTATCTCGAAAAGCCGCACATCCCTGTTGTACCTCGCTATATTCGTGCTGGTACTTTTGAGCAAGCCGGGCAGGAGGGAAGGTCTCAGCAGCCCTGTATCATCGGATATCGGGTTTTTAATCGTAACGGGTAACTCGGAGAAATCATCTGAAAATTCCGTGAGCTGATTGAACGTCTTCTCGGCTATGAAAGAATAGTTTATGGATTCCATCAGTCCGAGGGATGAAAGGATCTGGGAGGCACTTTTTTTAAACTCGATGAATTCGTGGTCTGCAGAAGAGTGGGGGATGTCGGCTTTCGGATAGGTGGTGGGCACGTTGTGGTACCCCAGTATCCGGGCTATCTCCTCTACGAGGTCAATCTCGCGTGTAATGTCGAACCTGAACGAAGGAACGTGTACGAGAATCTCATCTCTTTTTCCGTCGGCTATCTCAAAGCCGAGATTGCTAAAAACCCGGATGGCATCTTTTTTTGCAATCTTCATCCCGGTAATTCTCTGTGCATTCTTCGTGCGGATCCGCACCGGGGTATATGTGCTGATCTCTCTCTTTTCATCAATGAACCCCCTGCAGGTAGTGAAGGATGAGAAACCCGAAAGTATCGTCAAGGCCCTGTCAATCGCAAGTAGGGTCCCTGCCGGGTCCACTCCCCTTTCGAACCGGTAAGATGATTCAGTCGAAATTCCGATACGGTTCCTGCTCCTCCTCACGGAAAGGGGGTTGAAATGGGCACTTTCGAAGAGGACCTTCCTTGTCCCCTTATGCACTTCGCTGTTTTCGCCCCCCATAATCCCTGCAACTGCAACGGGGTCTTTTCCGTCCCAGATCAACAGGGTGTCTTCATGGATCTGCCTGTCGATCCCGTCGAGAGTCGTAAACGACTTGACATCGCCTGCCCTCTTTACTGTTATCCTTCGATCCTTTATGAGGTCCAGGTCGAATGCATGCATGGGCTGTCCAAGCTCGAGGAGCAAGTAATTGGTTATGTCGACGATATTGTTGATGGGCCTCATTCCACAGAGCTGAAGCCTCCTCTGCATCCACAGGGGTGATGGGGAAACCTCGACATCATATATGACACGGGATGAATAGCGGGGGCAAAGATCGTAATCTTCGATTTCGATGGTCACCTCCCGCCCTATATCAGATCCCTCCTCGGGAAAGAAGATGGGAGGCTTTATCAGCGGAAACCCGCCAAGTGCGGCAACTTCGCGGGCTATCCCGCAGACGGAAAGGCAATCTCCCCTGTTTGGTGTGATATCGAACTCCATCAGGTAGTCATCAAGCAAGAGTGTCTCCACAATCGGTTTTCCGGGTTGGGTGTCGTCGGGCAAGATCATGATACCTTCGTGCTCGTCAGATATTCCAAGCTCTCTCTCCGAACACATCATACCTTCCGAGTAGTATCCCCTGATTTTCGCCCTTTTTATCTCCATGCCACCGGGGAGCGTTGCCCCGATGTGGGCGAGGGGTACCCTGTCTCCCTCGGAAATATTGGGGGCCCCGCAGACGATCTGATAATCGCGCTCTCCATCATTAACGGTGCAGAGGGTCAGCTTTTCCGCTTTTGGATGGGGTTTGATCGATCTGATATGGGCGGTTACGATACTATCCAGCCCGTTTCCCAGATATCTGACAGAGGATGTCTCGATGCCCGCCATCGTCAACCTGTCGGCCGTGTCGTGGGGACCCAGATCTGTGTCGACGAATTCTCTTATCCAGGAATACAGGGCCTTCAAAGCCTACCCCTCCATCTTGGTACCATTAAAATTGAGCGAGAAACCGGGTGTCGTTCTCGAAGAAGAGCCTTATATCGTTTATTCCATACTTGAGCATGGTTATTCTTTCCACTCCCATCCCAAATGCGAAACCAGAATAGTGTTCGAAGTCATAATTTACGAATTCGAATACTGCCGGGTCTATCATCCCACATCCCAATATCTCCAGCCACCCCGTTTCACTGCATACCCTGCAGCCATCTCCGTTGCATATTACACACTCGATATCAACTTCGGCGCTCGGCTCGGTGAAGGGGAAATAGGAGGGGCGAAAACGCAGGGTTGCCCTTCTGTTGAAAATCAACGTGCAAAACTCAGTCAGGACCCCCTTGAGATCAGAGAAGGTGATGTCCCTGTCAACTGCGAAACCCTCCACCTGGTGAAACATGGGAGAGTGGGTAATGTCATAGTCGCAACGGTACACGGTGCCTGGTGCGATAACGCGCACGGGGGGCTGTAACCGCTCCATCACGCGGATCTGAATCGGTGAGGTGTGCGTGCGCAGTACCAGGTCTCCATCCAGGTTTGCTATGTAGAAGGTGTCCTGCATATCCCTGGCTGGATGGTCAGGGGGTATATTTAGCGCTTCAAAGTTGTAATAGTCCGTTTCTATGTCAGGGCCTGAAAACACGGTGAAGCCGAGCCGGGAAAAAACATCGATGATATGAAAGAGAGTTTCCGATACGGGATGGATTTTTCCGGTGGGTATGAGATTCAGGGGAAGGGTGACGTCGGTTGCCGCTTCAGCACCGATCCTCTCCTTCCTCCTCCTCTTTATCTCCGCGAGCTTCGCTTCAAAGAGCTGTTCGAGCTCCCGTTTCGCTTCGTTGGAGCTTTTCCCGGCCTTTCTCCTTTCATCTGCAGAAAGAGACACGAGGGTTTTCATGAGGGCGGACAATGACCCTTTCCTGCCGAAATACCTCCCCTTTATCTCGAGGAGGTCCCCTTCCCTCTCGGCTTTTTCAATGAGATCTTTTGCTTCTTGACGGATGCGCTTTATTGTTTCGTGTAGGTCGGACAATTCAACTCAACCCAGAGAGGATTTCGCAATTTCCACTAAATGCCTGAAAGCATCTTCGTCGTGTATTGCAAGGTTGGCGAGGATTTTCCTGTCGATATCGATGTCCGCTCTTTTCAGGCCGTTTATGAACTTGCTGTATGAAAGCCCGTGAAGACGGGTTGCCGCGTTTATCCTCTGGATCCAGAGTGCACGTATATCCCTTTTACGCACTTTCCTGTCACGATAGGAATACATGAGGGCCTTGGCCACGGCTTCTTTTGCGGTCCTCACAAGCCTGCTCCTTCCCCCTCTGTATCCCTTCGCCATCTTGAGGATCTTCTTCTTTTTCTTTCTCGTATGGCTGCTTCTTTTTGCTCTCGACATCTCACCGTCTCCTGGAAGTTATATCTTTTCCCTGTCTTTCGGGCCTCATCAGAGGTAGGGTATGAGTTTTTTGACAGCCTTGACGTTCGTCGAATCTATCATGACCGACTTTCTCAGCCTTCTCTTGCGCTTCGTGCTCTTATGGGTGAGCAGATGGCTCTTGTTCGCGCTGTTCTTTCTTATCTTTCCCGTTGCGGTAACCTTGAACCTCTTTGCCGCGCCTCTGTTCGTCTTGATTTTCGGCATCCTATCCTCCCGTTAGCTTTTCTTCTTGACCGCAAGGGGACCAAGGATCATTACGATTGTCCTTCCTTCCGATTTTGGATGCGACTCGACTTTCGCTAATTCCGAGACTTCCTCGGCAATCCTGTTGAGCAACGCCAGCCCCTGGTTCTGGAATGCCATCTCCCTTCCCCTGAACCTGCAGGTTACTTTCACCTTGTCTCCATCGCCGAGAAAGCGCCTGATATGTTTTAACTTCACCTGGAAATCGTGCTCATCGGTCCTGGGTCTTATCTTCATCTCCTTTACATTGATTATGGTCTGCTTCTTCCTGGCCTCGTGTTCCTTCTTGCTCTGGAGGTATTTGTATTTTCCATAATCCATTATCCTGCACACGGGCGGATTGGCATTGGGCGCAACCTCGACCAGGTCGAGACCCAGGTCTTTGGCTCTGTTGAGTGCTTCTTCGGTGCTGATGATTCCCACCTGCTCGCCGTCTGCACTCACCAATCTTACTTCGTTAGCAGTAATCCGGTTGTTCACCCTAACCTTCTTTACTATGACCTTCCTCCTTTCCTTCCAGTTCTGACCTTATAATCGATATGAATTCGTCAACGGACATCGATGGAAGATGCCTGTCACCCCTCTGTCTCGGGGTAATCGTATTCGTCTCCATTTCCCTTTCGCCAAGGACCAGGGCATAGGGTATCTTGCTGACTTGGGCTTCTCTTATCTTGAATGAGAGCTTTTCGTTTCTCTTGTCCTCTCTTACCCTGATGCCCTCGCTGCGAAGCTTGTGCGCTACCTGCTCGCAGTAATCCCTCGTCCTGTCCGTTACGGTCAACAGGGTTACCTGGACGGGTGCAAGCCAGAGTGGAAAGGCACCGGCATAGTGCTCGATGAGGATGCCGAAAAACCTCTCGAGGGATCCCATGAGCGCGCGGTGTATCATGATAGCCCGGTGCTCCTTTCCGTCGGATGCTATGTAATTCACGTCGAACCTCTCGGGGTTGTTGAAATCAACCTGAATCGTCGAACACTGCCAGGCTCTTCCCAGAACGTCCTTGATCTTGATGTCGATCTTCGGGCCGTAGAAAACGCCCGCTCCGGGATCGACCTGATAGGGAAGACCTTTTTTATCCAGTGCCTCCTTGAGAGCATCCTCTGCTCTTGCCCAGGATTCTTGGGACCCGGCAAAGCTTTCGGGCCTCGTTGACAGGTATATGTCGTATTCTTTGAAGCCGAATCTTCTAAGAATTTCTATTGTCATGTCGAGAAGAGCAAAAATCTCCCCCTCGAGCTGTTCGGGGGTTAAAAAAATATGGGCATCGTCCTGGGTGAATCCTCGAACGCGCATGAGCCCGTGGAGAACACCGGATCGCTCGAAGCGATAGACAGTCCCGAGCTCGGCGTAGCGGATGGGAAGTTCACGGTAACTTCTGAGCTTCGATTTGTAGATACTGGTGTGGAATGGGCAGTTCATCGGTTTTATCTGGTAATGAACTCCTTCCACTTCCATGGGGGAATACATATCCTCCCGGTAATAGTCCAGATGCCCGGAAACTCTCCACAGGTCGAGCTTTGCTACGTGCGGGGTGTAGACGATCTCGTAATCTTTCGCCAGGTGCTCATCCTTCCAGAAGTCCTCGATGATCTTCCTCATCAGAGCACCCTTTGGATGCCAGAGGATCAAACCGGGCCCGATATCATCGCTGACGGAGAAGAGTTCGAGTTCTCTTCCGAGGCGACGGTGGTCCCGCTTCTTTACCTCCTCGAGAAAGTTGATATATTTCTCCAGGCCCTCTTTGTCGGGGAAGGCAGTACCGTAGATTCTGGAAAGCATCTTGTTGTTTTCATCGCCCCTCCAGTACGCACCCGCTATCTTGAGGAGGCTGAAGAAATTTACCCGCCTGCTTGACTTCACGTGGGGGCCTCTGCACAGGTCGACGAACTCGCCGAGTTTGTAGAGGGACACCCTTTCATCCGTTAATTCGCGCAAGAGTTCGACTTTGTAGTGCTCGCCAATTTTTTCGAAATAATCGATCGCCTCTTCCCTATCCATGACCTTTTTTTCAAAGGGAAGGTTCCCGGCTACGATCTTTTTCATTTCCTTTTCGATCTTTCTCAAGTCATCAGGCGTAAAGGGCTCCCGGACGTCAAAATCGTAGTAAAATCCGTTTTCTATAGATGGCCCGATCGTTACCATCGCCTCGGGGAAAAGTCTTTTCACGGCACACGCCATCACGTGGGCGGCACTGTGCCGGAGGATGTCCACGCCCTGGTCTTCGTCAACAAAAATCCACGATATCTCCGAGCCCTCCTCAATCGGCCTGTTCAGATCGCTCTCCATGCCGTTGACCTTGACGGCTACCACTCTACCGGCATTTAAGGATGAATTGTTGACGAGTAGGTCTTCGTATGTCATACCCGGGGTGAACTGATCCTGCTGCCCCTCAACGGTAACATATGGCAACGCCTAATCTCCCTCATAAAGTTTAAAAACCCGGATTAACCGGGTTAGTCGAATAAATATCTATACTTATGGTGGGCGATACTGGATTTGAACCAGTGACCTCCTGCATGTCAAGCAGGCACTCTAACCAACTGAGCTAATCGCCCACACGTTTGATTTAGCATTAAATTATTACCAAAGGAGCTTTTTTGTGTCAATAAGTTATTTTTTCAATTACCATCAATTATACATTATTTCCAGGCATTTTCGGTAAAATTCGACAGGATCGGGTTCAAATACGACCACCCTCCTCCCCGTGACACCTCCCAGTCTTTCCGGCGTGAGATCATCGAGGAATCTATCACCCGTTTCCCTCAAAAGGACCGAAGGTATGAAGAGAATTTCCCCCTTTCTGTCTTTGACCGACCTCATTATGTCTTCACCCGTAAGGAGGCCCGTGACGGTAACGGTGTCACCGAAAAGAGCGTTCTCAACCGTTACTACCCTCACCGATGCCTTTGTCTTTTGGTTGAATTCAGAGATGAAGCGATTGACGAGCCCTGAGGGCAACACGCCTGTCACCACGATTCCGGTAAGATCTCTCATGGGTTTTGCCGCTGTTTTGGAAAACCTGCTTGCAGACTTCATGAATTTTCTCACCAGCCCCACACCGTTTTCTATCTGATGAAATTCTCCATACCGTTTCTCGGAAGGGATACCTCTCTGTGCCAGGATATAAAACTCATCGGAAGCGTAGAGGAAATCTTCTCAACTCTCTTTTCTGAATTTTCGTGCGAAAGACTCAACATAGGCAACGATATCCTTTGCCTTTTCCACAGTGATACTTTCAATGGGGGGCAGACCTTTCCTGTGGGTGGTTATCCCGACCGGCACCAGCGCGACGCTCTCCAGCCCGGGATAAAAGCGGGACAGATCCGAGATGGTCTGCGTGAGAACCATTCCATCGTTGATTCCGGGGCAGAGGACTATCTGGCCGTGGACTAAGATACCGTTGTGGGTCAATTCGTGAAGGGTTTTCATAATGTCTTTGGCACGTGGATTGCCGAGCATCCTTCGCCGGAGCTCGTTGTCCGTTGTGTGGATGGAAACGTAAATCGGTGATAGACGGTATCTGATGATCTTTCCGAGCTCCTCATCGGTTACATCGGAGAGGGTAACGAAGTTTCCCGAGAGAAATGAGAGGCGGTAATCCTCGTCCTTTACGTACAGAGTCCTTCTCATCCCCCGTGGCAACTGATGTACGAAGCAGAAAACGCACTTGTTCTTGCACCGTTTGACTTTTATCGGCTCGGGGATAATCCCGAGGGGCCCCTCTTTTTCACGGTATGTGAAGGTGAACTGCTCCCCCCTTTTGTTCCTTACGCCGATACGGCACATAGACTGCGCGGTGAGGAAATGAAGGTCGATGAGGTCCTCGATACTTTTCCCGTTCACGTGAACGACCCGGTCGCCCCTTACAACGCCGTGCCTGTCTGCGACGCTGTCCCGTGTTACACCGTCCACTCTGACCACGTTCATATCCTTGTAAGCTTTTTAAAACCGTTTATGAAGTAGTGGATTCCCGATAAAAGGGTCGTTCCACCCGTCACATAAAATAGAGCGGTTTTGACTATAACGGCCTTTTGTTCGAGACCGAGGCCACGTATAAAATCAGGATAGGAAAGGAGGAAGAGGATATATGCGATGGTAGTGAGCTGGAAGACGGTGTTGGCTTTTCCGAGGGGGACGGTGGATATCTCCTCCATGCCGATAAATATGATGATCAGCAGCGAGCCCAGGAGTATGATAATATCCCTGCTGATTGTGATGATGACGAGCAGGAGGGGAATTTTATGATATATCCCGAGAATGATGAAAGATGCGGCCATGAGGGCCTTGTCGGCTATGGGGTCAAGGAGCATGCCGAACCTGCTCTTTACCTGGAATACCCGTGCGATGAAACCGTCGACGGCATCGGTCAATCCGCAGATGACGAAGACGTACAGGGCATATGTATATCTGTCCTGAATGATAAACTGGACGAAAAAGGGGATGAGTATTATTCTCGCTGCCGTGATGATATTTGCGAGGTTGAGAATTCGCTCTGTATCGAACTTTTCCCTGTATCTTCGAACTGGCATACGCGCTTTAAGATCTCCCGTATTAACACATCTGTCCCATCACCCGTCTTCGCAGAAATATACAATTTCCCGCTGCCGGGCTCAATAGAATATTGTACTCCCGTGAGGTCTGTCTTGTTATACACGGTTATCATCGGTTTATCCCTCACGCCGATATCGGAGAGGATCTCCACGACGACCTCCTCGTTTTCCTCACAGAAGGGCGAAGAAAAATCGATGACGTGTATGATCAGGTCGGACTCGTTGATGCCCTCGAGTGTTGCCTTGAAAGCATCGATGAGCTCGGGGGGAAGATCCCTTATGAATCCCACCGTGTCTACGATAAGGCATCTTTTTCCATTTGACGGGATGTTTATTCTTCTCGTTGTCGGATCGAGGGTCGAAAACATCTGATTTTTAGAGATCGCGGAGGCGCCGGTCAGGAAATTAAAAAGTGTGGATTTGCCGGCGTTGGTATATCCTACGAGGGAGACGACAAAGGCATTTCGCTTCTTTCTCCTTTCGTAATGAAGTGTTCTCGTCTTTCGAACTTTCACAAGGTCCCTTTTTATCTGGTTTATCCTCTCCCGAATTCTCCTCCTGTCTATCTCGAGTTTCTTTTCTCCCGGCCCCCTGGTTCCTATTCCCCCTCCCGTTCGTGACAGCTCCCTGCCCTTCCCGATGATCCTGGTCAACCGGTATTGAAGCTGGGCGAGCTCAACCTGCAATTTACCTTCCGAACTCTTGGCCCTCTGGGCAAAGATGTCGAGAATGAGCTCTTTCCTGTCGATTACCTTAACGCCGAGAAACTCCTCGAGGTTTTTTTGCTGCACAGGCCGCAGGAGATTGTTGAAAATGACGAGATCCGCGTCATAGTGGTGAATCAGCTTGTGGATCTCATCGGCTTTCCCGGGGCCGATCAGCATTGAAGGATTGAAGTGACTTGCCGAAGCGATCACGGAGTGAGGAACCTCTGCATTGGCGCTCCTTGCAAGGGCATGCAGCTCGTCCATGAAATCCTGGGCTATTGCAGGCCGGAAAAGGCTGCTCTGTCTATTTTTCCTGCCCTTGAGGAATAGACCGACGAGGATAGCCTTTTCCTTTCCTCCATTTCCAGAGACAATTGGGCGGTCAGTGAAGGTCAAAGGCATCGTACCCCAGTTTGTTTTTCAAATCCTCAGCGAAAGTCGGCGTAGGGGCCAGCGAATAATCTTCGGACAGATCGATGACGACAAGCAGTGTTCCATCGAGGATGTAGTTGATTCGAGATCTTTTATCACCCCTGTGTTTCATGAAAAGCTTGCTGATCTCAGCCACATCTTCACTTTTAACCCTGCTGGAATCGAGCGTTATGTGTACCTCCCGGGAGAGACGTTCTTTCCCTTCGTTGATCTGAACAATGTCCTCTGCAACTATTTTAACACTTTTATCGTCTCTCTCCACCCTTCCGGAAACGAAAAAGGGGTCGGCTGATTTGATTATGTGATCCGATACTCCATAGAGGTTCGGGAAGACGATTACCTCGACTATTCCCTCCCTGTCCTCGAAAAAGACAATTGCCATTACCTCATCGCGCCTCGTTCTCTTCTCCCGGAGGTTGTTTACCACACCTGCAACCGTAACCCTTTCCCCCTGATGTCTGTGCTGGAGAGAGGATGTGGTTTCAACGTTTACGTCGGATAAAAGGGCATCGTGCTGGTCGAGGGGATGTCCCGTTATGTAGAAACCGAGACTTTCTTTCTCGTAGAGCATCTTTTCCTTCTCCGACCAGTCGCGCACGCCTTCCAGATCGATCTCGAGACGTATGATATCCGCCGGGGCTTTTTCCCCGAAAAGACCCATCTGGGGGTCGGCTTCTTTCTTTTTCATAAGCTGGACCTTCTCCATCAATTCCGGGAATATCGTGAATGCCTTCCCTCTCGACGGCTCTATCGTGTCGAAGGCACCCGCTTTTATCAGGCTCTCTATCGTTCTCTTGTTCACCTTCCTGTGGTCAACCCTCCTGGAAAAGTCCATCAAATTAACAAATGGACCCTCTTTTCGCGCTTCAACGATGCCTTCGATGGCCGAAGAGCCTACGTTCTTGATTGCAGAGAGCCCGAAGCGTATCTTGCCGTCACTGATGATGAACTGCTCCTCGCTTTCGTTCACGTCGGGGGGCAGGACCTCGATTCCCCTGTCTTTGCAATAGTTGATGTACTGTATTACCTTTGCCGTATCCTGCGCTTCGTAGGTGAGAATGGAGCAGAAGTACTCCACGGGATAATGGGTTTTCAAATAAGCCGTATGGTAGGCAATGAAAGCGTAGGCCGCGCTGTGGGATTTGTTGAAACCGTATTCCCCGAAGCCTTTTATGCTGCTCCAGAAGATCCCCGCTTTTTCCCTCTCTATTCCCTTTTTCACACATCCATCGATGAATTTGATCTCGTGCTCGGCCATTTTTATCTGATCTTTTTTCCCGATCGCCTTTCTGAGCGAGTCGGCTTCGCCCATCGAATACCCGGCGAGTACCTGGGCAATTTTCATCACCTGTTCCTGGTAGACGATCACTCCGTGGGTGTCCTTCAGGATCTCCTTCAGCTCCGGGAAGATATAATCTACCTGCCTTCTGCCATGTTTCCTCTCAACGTAATCATCGACCATTCCGCTCTGAAGAGGTCCCGGCCGGTACAGAGCAATTGCATCGATGAGCTCTGTTAATTTCGTGGGTCTGATTTTTGTGATGAGGTCGGTGAAACCGGTGCTCTCGCACTGGAATACCCCTTTCGTATCTCCCTTCTGAAGTGTTTCATAGACCTTCTCGTCATCGAGCTTGATCCGTTCCAGCTTCAGTTCTACCCCGTGATTCTGTCTGATGAGGTCGAGGGCGTGCTTCATAATCGTCAGCGTCCGAAGGCCGAGAAAGTCGAATTTTATCAGGCCGATTTTATCGATATCCTTCATTGGAAACTGTGTAGTGATATCCCCGTTGGAGTTTCTATAGAGAGGAACATGCTCGGTAATCCGTCCGCTGGAAATCACGACCCCCGCGGCATGCGTCGATGCGTGCCTCGAGGTCCCCTCGATTGCAATCGATATTTCGGCAACCTTTTTCGCCTGAGGGTCACTATCGAGCAACTCCTTTAACCTGGGGTCGGTCCTTATCGCGGGGGCAAGTTTCATTCCTGCAGGGACGAGTTTTGCCATCCTGTCAGCCTCCGCGTAGGGAATGTCGAGAACCCTTGCCACATCGCGAATGGCGGCTTTTGCCTGCATGGTGCCGAATGTAATGATCTGTGCAACGTTCTCCTTACCGTATTTATCCTCCACATATCTGATCACCTCATCTCTTCCGAGCATACAGAAGTCGCAGTCTATATCGGGCATGCTTATGCGGTCGGGGTTTAAAAACCTCTCGAAGAGAAGATCATATTGAATCGGATCGATGTCGGTAATCCTCAGACAATAGGATACCAGTGATCCCGCGGCGCTTCCCCTTCCCGGTCCAACGGGAATACCCTTTTTCTTGGAAAAGTTGATGAAGTCCCAGACAATCAAAAAGTAGTCTGCAAAGCCGGTATTTTTAATGATCTCTATCTCGTAATCCAGCCGTTTTCTATAGCGGAACCGGTCATGGTCGTCGATTTTTTCATTGCGCGATTTCATTTCTAAGAACCGCTCTTCCATGCCGTTGATGGCAAGTGTTTTCATGTAATCGTGGCTTTCAATGCCCTCCGGGGAGGAGAAGCGGGGGATTTTGTACGTTCCCAGGTCGATGGTTACATTGCATCGCTCGAAAATATACATCGTGTTCTTGAGCGATTCGCCGTAGTCCCCGAACTCTTTGTACATCAGTTCTGGGGGTTTTAAGTAAAACTGGTCTGTTTCAAATCTCATCCTGTTTTCGTCGTCTATTTTTTTGCCCGTCTGGAGGCATAAAAGGATGTCATGGATCCCGTGATCCTCCTTTTTCAGATAGTGACAGTCGTTGGTCGCTACCAGAGGCACGCCGTTTTTATTCGAAAGCTTGGCGAGCAGCTTGTTCATCCTGTTTTGTTCGGGAAGGCCGTTTGCCTGGATCTCGAGGAAAAATGAATCCTTTCCATAAATGTCAACATACTCTTTGAGTACCTGGGTGGCTCTTTTCTCCCCCTCACTGTTCAAGACCGTTGGGATTTCTCCCTGGAGGCACGATGATAAGGCGATAATCCCGTCTGCGTGCTCGCGGAGCAGCTCCTTATCAGCTCTCGGCTTGTAGTAGAAGCCCTCCATGTGTGCTTTCGATACGAGCTGCAAGAGGTTTTTATAGCCCTCGTTGTTTTCTGCGAGGAGGATGAGATGATACAGATTGTTTCCCCTGGCACCACTTTCCTTGTCGAAGCGAGAACCCGGGGTAACGTACATTTCACATCCGATTATCGGCTTGATTCCCTCTCTTATTGCCTGATCGTAGAACTTGACGACCCCCATCATGGAGCCGTGGTCGGTCACGGCAACGCCGGGCATTCCCAGTTCCTTTACCCGGGAAACGAGATCACCGATCTTGATCAACCCATCGAGAAGGCTGTACTGCGTGTGCAGATGCAAATGGACAAAGTTCATCTGGAGACTCCATACACAGTTATTACTTAAACGCCCTGCCGGTTGTTTCTGGCTGTTTGTAAAACACTATTACTCCCACTCTATGGTTGAGGGTGGTTTGGATGATATATCGTACACAACCCGGTTTACGCCTTTGACTTCGTTGATTATCCTGTTGGATATCTTTTTCAGCAACCAGTATGGCAACTCTACCCAGTCGGCTGTCATTCCATCGCTGGAATGCACGGCCCTTATAGCAACCACATTTTCATATGTCCTCTCGTCCCCCATAACGCCTACGGTCCTGACGGGAAGAAGGACGGTAAACGCCTGCCATATAGACTCGTAGAGGCCGGCTTTTTTGATCTCTTCCTCGGCGATGGCGTCCGCCTCCCTGAGTTTCTCGATGTGCTCGATTTCTACCTCTCCGATGATTCTCACGGCAAGCCCCGGACCGGGAAATGGATGACGGGAGAGAATGTTTTCCGGTATGCCAAGCTCTCGACCCACATTCCGGACTTCGTCCTTGAACAGCTCCCGGAGGGGTTCAACCAGCTCGAGATCCATTGTTTCAGGAAGCCCCCCCACGTTGTGATGTGATTTTATCGTGGCCGACGGGCCTTTGAACGAGACGCTCTCGATAACATCGGGATAGAGCGTCCCCTGGGCGAGGAACTGAATGTCTTTGAGTTTGCCTGCCTCCTCTTCAAAGACCCGTATAAATATCTCACCGATGATCTTTCTTTTCATTTCCGGATCGCTCACCCCTTTCAGGGCAGCGAGAAACCGTTCTTCGACATCGACGTAGATGAGGTTCAACCCGATCATGTCCCTGAATATGCTGACGACTTCCTCCACCTCTCCCTTTCTGAGAAGACCGTTGTTCACAAAAATACAGTGAAGCTTGTCCCCGATCGCCCGGTGGAGCAAAACGGCAGTTACCGATGAGTCGACGCCTCCTGAGAGTCCCAGGACGAGACCCGAATCGCCCACGCTTTCCTTGATCTTGGTGATGGTCTGTTCTATGAACGAACCCATGTTCCACTGCTTTCTGGCCCCGCATACATTCGTAATAAAGTTGTCGATTATTTTGACGCCGGAGGGGGTATGGACAACCTCCGGGTGGAACTGGACGCCGTATATGGTTCCCGCGCCGTTTCTTATTGCCCCAAAGGGGGAGTTTTTTGACCTTGCAATTGGATAGAACTTATCGGGGAGAACCTCTACCTTGTCTCCATGGCTCATCCAGACGGACAATCTCCCATCGCTGATAAAATCCTCGAGTTCTGCTAGAAGGGGATCATCATCGTCTATCTCTATCTCGGCATACCCGTATTCTCTCGCTGCAGAACCGGCCACCCTGCCTCCAAACAGATCGGTTATCAGCTGCATCCCATAGCAGATACCGAGAACGGGAACCCCCAGGGAAAACAGATCCAGGGAAACCTTCGGCGCCCCGTTATCGTAAACGCTGGCCGGCCCTCCGGAGAGAATGATCCCCTTCGGTTCGAAGTCCTTTATGGTATCGAAGGAAATGTTGAAGGGGTGTATCTCGCTGTACACCGACAACTCCCTTACCCTCCTTGCGATCAGCATGGTGTACTGGGAACCGAAGTCAAGGATCAAAATTTTATCCATGATCGGACCTCATCATTTATCTATCCAGTAGTTCGGTGCCTCTTTCGTTATGATCACGTCGTGGACGTGGCTCTCCCTGAGGCCGGCGTTGGTTACCTTGATAAAGATCGCTTTTTTCTTCAGGTCCTCGAGGTCTTTCGCCCCCACGTACCCCATGGCAGCCTTCAGCCCTCCAACGAGTTGATATATGCTGCTTGCAAGGGGACCCCTGTAGGGAACGCGGCCTTCTATGCCTTCGGGGATGAGCTTGCTTTCTCCTTCCACATCGGCTTGAAAGTAGCGCTCCTTGCTCCCTTTTTTCATAGCACCGATGGATCCCATCCCCCGGTATATTTTGTACGATCTGCCCTGGAAGAGGACGATCTCACCGGGAGACTCATCGGTTCCCGCGAAAAGAGAGCCTATCATCACCGAAGACGCACCGGCGGCGAGAGCTTTTGGTATATCGCCGGAGTATTTTATGCCGCCATCGGCAACGATGGGAATGTTATACTTGGCCGCTGAGGAAGCACAGTCGATGATGGCTGAAATCTGCGGCACCCCTACTCCCGCCACGACCCTGGTGGTGCATATCGACCCGGGGCCGACGCCCACCTTTACGCAATCGATACCTGCCTTGATCAGCGCAAGGGTCCCCTCCCCCGTGGCCACGTTGCCTGCCATCAGTGGTATCTCGGGATGTCTCTTTTTAATTCCCTTGGCCGTTTCTATCACGAATTTAGAGTGTCCGTGAGCGGTGTCGACGCAGAGAATGTCGACACCCGCCTTCAGAAGCCTCGCCACCCTCTCCTCGGTTTCGGGACCCGTCCCGATTGCTGCCCCGACACGCAACCTCCCAAGTTCATCCTTGCAGGCGTTCGGGTATTTCTTTATCTTTATGATGTCCTTGATGGTGATCAACCCCTTTAACATGTATTCGTCGTCGACAACGAGCAGCTTTTCAATTCTGTGCTTGTGGAGGATCTCTCTTGCCTCATCGAGCGTCGTGCCAACCGGCACGGTCACGAGGTTTTTACTCGTCATCACATTTTTTACGGGCTGGTCGAAATTCGTCTCGAATCTCAGATCCCTGTTTGTCAATATGCCCTTGAGCTTCCCTTTCATCGTAACCGGGACACCGGAGATGCTGTACCGATTCATCAGCTCGAGTGCTTCGTGCACCTTCCCCTCGGGTGAGATGGTGATCGGATCGACAATCATTCCCGATTCGGACTTCTTGATCCGATTTACTTCGTTTGCCTGCTCTTCCGGCGTGTTGTTCCTGTGAATGATCCCCATACCTCCCTCCCGTGCGATGGCAATGGCAAGCTGTGACTCCGTAACCGTATCCATCGCCGCGGATATGATGGGAATGCTCAGCCGAATAGATTCCGTGAGGCGGGTCGAGACATCGACATCCCGGGGAAGTATGCTCGAACTCCGGGGAAGCAGGATAACATCGTCGAAGGTAAGCGACTCTTCAAATTTTTGTTTCTTCATAAACCTCTCCTTTTATTTTACCCTTCTTCAGTGCCTGGATAATACCCTCGAGAAGGCTGCCGTCCGAAACGACAGTTTCCCGGGCCGAGAAAACATCCATGACTTCCTCCGCCACTACCAGACCGGGTACGATCAAAAATTCCCTTCCCTTCTCCATTCCCCTGATGGCGAGCCTCTCATTTCCGGAAAGGGAAAAGAGTTTTCTGGCAAGTTTTTGTAGGCCGCCTCTCGAAATGCTCGTTCCATTGATCTTATCGGGATCGTACACGGACATCTTCCTGGCGATAGCTGCAATCGTTGTGTAGGTCCCTGCGGTCCCTATTATCCTGCCGGCCCTTTTCAAACCCCTTTTCGATTTCACCGCATAAAGCCTCTCTCTTACGAAGAAGCGCATGCTCGATATCTCTTCATCATAAGGCGGGTCGTGGGGCGAGAAGAGGGTGGTAAGGTGGGCGGTACCCAGTTTTATGCTCACCCAGGTTTTCATCCGGCTTCCGCTCCTCATGATCTCGGTACTTCCTCCTCCGATATCCACCATGACGCTGTTTTTTACTACCGCACCACCCAGGGCGCCCCTTATTCCTTCGCAGGTGAGGCGGGCTTCAGTCTCGGCTTCTATCACGGTCAGGTTGATCCCCGTTCGTTTCCTGACCTCTTCTATGAATTCGAGGGCGTTACCAGCTTCTCTGAATCCCTGGGTGGCGGCTGCAAAATAACGCTCCACCTTATTTCGTCTCATTGCCTCGGCACATCTTGATAAAGCATCGATAGAAGACTTCATCTCGATGTATCCAAACTTCTGAGCCTTCGCAAGGTTAGACCCAAGCTTCGTTATCCATTTTTGCCGATAAAGTGGCGAACACGTCCTGTTTTCCCCAGAGGCCTTGCCTGTTATCAAAATCCTGATGGTGTTGGTTCCCGCGTCGATCGATGCAAGGCGCATTCGTTACTTCCCTTCCAGATAGTGGGTCTTCGTCTTCAGGTAGCTTTCGCAGTAGACGAGAATCGCTTCCTCCGAGCCTTCGCCGAGATTTTCAACCACTTTTGCAGGGGCCCCCCTGACCAGGGAGTTTGCAGGCACATCGGTGCCGGGCGTAACGAGCGATCCGGCAGCAATGACCGATCCCCTGCCTATCCTGGCCCCGTCAAGGATTGTGGATCCTATTCCAACGAGACACCTGTCCTCCACGGTGCAGCCGTGCAAAACGACATTGTGCCCGACCGTCACCTCGCTTCCTATGATGAGGGGAAAAGCATCGGTAACTACGTGAAGGGTCGAATTGTCCTGAACGTTCGTTCGGTCCCCGATGACGATGGAGTTCACGTCGCCCCGAACGACGGTTCCGAACCATATGCTTGCATCATCGCCGATAGTGACATCTCCAATGATCACGGCTGTTGGAGCTATGTATACATTTTTGCCAACAACAGGGGTTTTGCCCCTGAATTGAATTATCATGCAGTTTTCCTTGCGGGTTTTTATATTCTTATCAAGATGCTCACCGATTGCCCAAGCGGTAAAGAGGAAAATTTCAGCGCCTCAGTATGCTGAAATTATAAAACAGATCGCCCACTAAAATGAACTAGAAATCAGATGTGTCCGCATGATCTACCGGATTTAAAGATCGGCACCGGCAGAAAGACAGGTGAAGGTGATACGGAACACTCACTCATCCCTTATTTTTGCCGGTACCGTATCACGAGCGGTGAGCCGTGGAAATCGAAGTTCTCCCTGATCCTGTTAGCCACGTACCGGTTGAACGAATCCGGAACCCGCCCGGGGTCTTTCACGAATACGGCAAACGAAGGGGGAGCGACCCCCGTCTGGGTAATGTAATAGGCCCTGTTGGGCCTTCTCGATCCGGGTATCGTGACATTATAGAGAAACTTCTCCGCTTTCCTGTTGAGTTCAGACGTCTTTACCCGCTTCACGTACTGGTCGAACACCCCGATCACCGCCCTCAAAAGCTTTCTCATCCCCTTGCCCTGTAGAGCAGACACGGGCACGGCAGGCACAAATGAGGCAAACGTGAAGGCATCGCTGACTTCACGAAGGGCTTCCGGCAATGAACCCTCGCCGAGGAGGTCTGTCTTGTTTACCGCTATGACTGCCCCCCTGTTTTCTTTCAGTATGTATCTCAAGATCTGCTGGTCGTTGTGGGTGACTCCGCTCCCCGCATCGATGACGAGCACGGCGATGTTGGATTTTTTTATGCTGTCTATCGAACGGATGGACATTATCTTCTCTACGGCGTCAGCGGTTTTCCTTCTCGGCCTGATGCCGGCCGTGTCCACGAGCACGATTTTTCTCTCGCCAAGTAAAAGCTCCATGTCTATTGAGTCTCTCGTGGTACCGGGTATGGGGCTTGCGATGATTCTTTCCTGCCCCGTCAGAGTATTTATGAGGGTCGATTTCCCCACGTTTGGCCTCCCCACGATGCTTACCCTGCAGAATGGCTCAACCTCTTCGCTAACGGGTTTTCTCTCGACGACCCTCTTCGCAATTTCCTCCATCAACTCCAATACGCCCGTTCCATGCTCCGCCGATACCTCTTGAAAGCTCTTGATCCCGAGCTCATAGAGGAGGGGAACGAATTCCCGGTATTTTTTATGATCGATCTTGTTCAGGGCGACGATATACTCTTTCCCTTTCTCCCGCATCATGCGAACGATCTCGTGGTCTATCGTTGAGATCCCCTCTTTTCCGTCAAAAAGCAAAATTAGCAGATCGGACTCGTTTATCGCCCGCATGACCTGCCGTCTGATCAGGAGCGCCAGTTCTTCATCGGTATCGAGATCAAAGCCGCCCGTGTCGATGAGCTCAAAACTCCTCCCCTGAAAGCTCACCTTTTCCGTTATAAAGTCCCTCGTTATCCCCGGCCTGCCGAAGGTAAGGGCTTTCCTTATCCCGATCATTCTGTTGAAAAGCGTCGATTTACCGACGTTCGGCCTGCCGATTATGGCTACCCTGAAAAGACCATCCATAAAAAAGCCCCCTGCGTCCCGTGGGCCGTCGTCAATCAATACCCGAGCCTTTTGAGAAGCCGCTCTTTTCTGCTCCAGCCCTTTTCCACCTTGACCCGCAGCTGGAGGAAAACCCTCTTCCCGAAGAGCTCTTCCATCTCCTTTCTTGCGGCGGTGCCGACCTTTTTCAGAAGCGATCCGCCCTTGCCGATGACGATACCTTTCTGGGAATCCCGCTCGACGTAGATGTATGCAAGGACCGAAACGATGTCTTTTTCCGAGTCAAGCTTTATCTCTTCTACCATGACTGCAGTGCTATAGGGAACTTCCTCCTTGAGGAAGGAGTAAAGTTTCTCCCTGACGATTTCCTTGCAGAGGAACCGCTCTGACCTGTCGGTCACGTAATCTTCGGGATAATAGAAAGGCCCTTCCGGGAGCCTTGCGAAAAAGTATTCCAGCACGCCGTCGATACCGAATCCCTCGGCAGAGTTCGTATCGAATATGCGCTCATATTCACAGCGCCCTGTCATCCACGTGATTATCTTCTCACGGTCCGCAACGGTCATGAGATCGATCTTGTTTATGGTGAGGACTTTCGTAAGTTTGCTCTTGTTGAGAGCTTCGGTAACGAGCTCCTCCTCGTGTGCGAAGCGGAAAAGGTTGTTGTCCGTCATGTGGAGGACGAGGTCGCAGTCTTCCATAACGGCCATCGCCTCTCTTACCATATACCTGTTGAGCGCCGTTTTCGGGTCGTGGATTCCCGGAGAGTCCAAAAAAACGATTTGACCTCTTTCATCGGTGTAGACTCCGGATATCCTGTCCCTTGTCGTCTGGGGCTTTTCCGTCACGATCGACACCTTTATCCCGAGCACCCTGTTTAGGAAGGTCGATTTGCCGACGTTCGGCCTCCCGATGATGGCAACAAAGCCCGACTTTCCCATTTTCATGACGCACCGTTGTTCATAAGCCTTTTCACGGCAAAATCAAAAAAGTCCGGACTATCTCCGGAAACCGTATGCGCTCTCCCCTCGGCGTCAAGCCCAACGACTTCATCGACTGACCCATCGAATATGATATTGCCTGCCAGATGGGGATGGGAATCGATTATGCGGTCCAGGTTCTTCCCCTTTTTACCCTTCACGGATGTTTCCCGCCGCTTGTCGATGACAAGGGAGGTTATGTCCCTCTCCCTTACAAGCAGATAATCGATCATCAACCGGTAGCCCAACCCCTCCGCCTCCTGACGCAGGTTTCCCGAAAATGTCCGAAAAACGACATTAGATTGTTTGATATCCATTTCGAACAGGCCTATTCGCGCTACGTGAACGCCCCAAATCATGCAGGTGAGGAGGAATAAGGCAGCGCTGTTTCGGATGTACCCTTCAGAAGGTGGTATGAACCTTTGCGCCAAATATTCTTCCTCGAGCCCCGTTCCCGTGAAAACGATCAAGGGATAGAGGATGGCAAAGTCGGGTTTGAGCGGCAAGAGATCGTCGAGGCTTCTCTTGAAACGAAGCATGTCGTCTCCGGGAAGCCCCGTTATGAGCTGGATCCCTGTTTCAAAACCCATGTCCTTTGAAAGCTTGACCGACGTCGCAGCCTGCAACGAGTCGTAGCCCCTCCTCGCTCTTTTCAAGACACCATCATCCGTTGAAACGGCGCCCACCTCTACCGTCCTCACGTTGTAGCGTCCGAGCAGGAAAAGCTTTTCCCGTGTAATTGCCCGGGGGGAGGCGGAAACCCTGAC
>JBFFNJ010000002.1:0-37210 GCA_041563215.1 Candidatus Deferrimicrobia bacterium
CCTGGAGTGCCAGGTCGGGGTAGTTCGGGTTGGCGAAAAACGCGGCTTTGTACCTCCCGCCGATGCCGAGCAGAAGGCCCGTTTCGTCTTCATCCACATCGGAATTGAGAACGCCTCCACGGCCGGTAACCTCGAAGCCGCTGTGTATACCGTAGTTCCCCCCCACGAAGAGAGCGAAAAAATCATCCGAGGAGGTTATCCCCAGCTTCCCTTTCCACTTCCCCTGGTCGGAGATGGCGGCGGTGTCGAAGTTGTTCAAAAAGGCACGTGCCGTTGCCGGGATGATGAGAACAGAGACGAGCAGAACACAAAGGAGCAAACAGTTTTTGGCCTTCATAAGCTTCCTCCGGAAAAATACGTAATGGCATGTTGCAAACTGCAACATTTCTTATATCCCTCAGGTGCCTCCGTGGCCAACCGTGACCTTCTCGCCTTCGATGATGACCGGAACCTGTCTGCCGCCGGAGATTTTTACCATTTCCTTGATCATCCCGGGGTTTTTCGTGACGTCAATGTACTCGACGTCGAATCCATTTTTCGCGTAATCCTCACGGGCGCGGACCGTGTAGGGTCACGTGTCCTTTCCGAAGATCCTGACCTTTTCCGACATATCCGACCTCCAACGTTTATTTTCCGCCACAACCGATCACGGGAAAGGTTTTCACCGTCTCACGGCCCCCGCCGCACTGCACAGCGCTCAGATTGTGCCCGCAATCCTTTGCTTTTCGACCGGCAGGTTTACCGCGCAGCCGAAAAGGCGCTCGCCAATAAGCCGGGTTAGTAGCAATTATATATCAAGGGGTGATCTATTTTTAGAAAAATCGTGCCCCCATCATGTGAAGGCGCTTTATGCGCTCTTCGATGGGAGGGTGTGTGGAGAAGAGGAACCGGTCGCCGAAACGGGTTGCCGGGGATGGGTTCAGAATGAACATGTGTCTCGTTGCCCTGTTGACCCCCTCGATCCGGGACCCGATGCGTGTCGTCTTGCGAAGTGCCGATGCCAGTGCCGACGGATTGCGTGTCATCTGTACCGCCCGGGCGTCGGCGAGGAACTCCCTCTTCCGCGATATGGCGAAACGGAGGATGGTCACGATCAGCGGCGAGAAGAGCGCGAGAAACAGGGCCGGTACAACGAGCCCGATGGAAAGGCGTGCCCTCCGGGAAAAGAGGCCGATCTTGAGAAAAAGGTCTGAAACCATGACGACCGAGCCCACGAAGACGGAGAGAAAGAGGAAGTACCTGGTGTCCCTGCCGAGGATATGGGACACTTCGTGGGCCAGGACACCCTGGAGCTCCTCCCTGGTCAGGTTGCTGATGGCCCCTCGCGTAACGGCTATTGCGGCCTCCTTGTCGGAAAGGGCAGAGGCGAAGGCATTGATCGCGCCATCTTCGATGACGTACACTTCCGGTGTGGTGCGCAGGCCCGAAGCGATTTTCAGCTCTTCGATAATGTTCGTGAGGAGCGTCTCCGTTTCGGCGTCGGCTTTCCTCGCGCTGTTTACGAGGAGGGGAATCTCCTTCCCGGAGGTCATCGTGACGATGGCGAGGACCGCCAGGATGGACAGGGCGAGCATGACACCGGCAATGGTATGGCCCTGCGCCGCTCCGGTGACGTAGCCAACGAGGACTGCCGTTACGACGAGGGCTGCCGTCAAAAGGTACGAGGACCTCCTGTTTTGCTCGATCGCATCGTGGAAGGTGACCTTCTCGAGGGGCATCCTGTTAGCCGAACAAAAGGGGCATTCGGAAGGGGAGGCGGAAACAGCTCCGCCGCATCGATGACACTTTGTGCCCTGGACAGCCATGGATCAGATCAGTTGCCAGGTACGAGATCGACCCTGATCCTCTGTTCCCTCTCGCCCCCCGTGTCGAAGTAGACCTCCTTTTCGTAGTTGAACAGCGAGCCGATGAGGTTCGAAGGGAATTTTTCGAGCTTTGTATTGTACGCCATCACACAGTCGTTGTAGAACTGGCGTGAATAGGCGATGCGGTTTTCCGTGGAAGTCAGCTCCTCCTCGAGATCCGTGACTGCCCTGTTCGCCTTGAGATCGGGGTAGCTCTCCACGACGGCGAAGAGCGACTTGAGGGCATCGGTCAGGAGGGCCGACGACTCGGCCTTCTCTTTCGGGCCCTTTGCCTGGGTAACCATGCTCCTGGCCTGTATCACCCGCTCCAGCGTATCCTTTTCGAAGCTCATGTAATCCTTGACCACCTCGACGAGGTTGGGGATCAGGTCTATTTTCCGCCGGAGCTGGACGTCGATCTGGTGAAACGAGTTCCTGATCCTGTTTTTCATGCTCACGAAGGCGTTGTAGGTGAGGATACCCCACCCGACTCCTGCCACGATGAGCAAAAGGGGTACATAATGCATGCCGGACCTCCTCGCACACGATTATTTTTCCTCTCCTTTTTCATCGCTCATTTACCGCAAAAGTTTAATGGTTTCGGGACTCTCTTCGATCGTCTGCCCCTTGTGCATGCAAAATGCCGCCGCCGGGCAGAAATCCTCGTATCGAAGGAGCGCTCCCCCTCTCTTTTGTTCACGCCGAAACTGGTATAATTTAAATCCTTGGGAAGATGGGAGCGCCCCATGCAGAAGAGAACGAAAGAGTCAGGCAGGAGGCACAGGAGGGGGCAGAGGAAGGATACGCCCCCCCCCGCAAAGAAGCGGCAAAAGAAGAGAGAGCCATTTTCCGGCAAGCCGGAGCTGCTGGCTCCCGCGGGGAACCTGGAGAGCTTCTTTTCCGCCCTTGACGCAGGAGCAGATGCCGTATACATCGGGCTTCCCCGCTTCAACGCGCGGATCAGGGCCGATAACTTCTCCATCCCCGACCTTGCGAAACTGATTCCCTGTGCCCACAAACGGGGCGCACGGGTTTACGTAACGGTGAACACCCAGGTCCTCGAGGAGGAGCTCCCCTCTTTTATCGACCTCGTCTCGGCGGCATCCCTTTACTCTCCCGACGCATTTATCGTGGGAGACCTCGGCGCCCTGGAGATACTGAGGACCCACTTCCCATCCGCCGAAATCCACGCAAGCACCATGATGGGGAACTTCAACTCGAGGATTCTAGATGTATATGCCGGACTGGGCGTGCGGCGGGCAATCCTCGAGAGGCATCTCGACCTCGAGCAGGTCAGGGAAGCTGTCAGGAGAAGCCCCATCGACGTGGAGCTGTTCGTTCACGGCGCCATGTGCTTTTCCTACTCGGGGAGGTGTCTCTTTTCCAGCTACCTCGGTGGAAAGAGCGGAAACCGCGGGGAGTGCGTGCAGCCCTGCAGGCGGGTATTCAGGGACAAGAGGCGCAACCGTGAGGCATCCTTCTTTTCTGCGAAGGATCTCTCCCTGATGAGGATGCTGCCCGGGCTGATGAAGCTCGGGGTGCGGGCTTTCAAGATCGAGGGAAGGATGCGGGGAGCCGAGTACGTTCACGATGTGGTATCGGCCTACCGGAAGGCGATAGACAAAATTTACGCGGGGCAGGCCGAAGAGGGTGTTTTCGAGGGCGAGGCGATGCTCGAGGGGGTGATCGGGCGGGAATCGGCAGGGGGGGTGATCTCCGGCGAAGACGAGACGAGCACGGTTACCTCTGAGACGGCGGGAGCCGTGGGGGAGTTTATCGGGAAGATCTCTGCCCAGCGCGGACCTTACGTGCTGGTCACGAGCCGCTGTGAGCTGAAAAAGGGGGAGCGGCTGAGGGTGCAAAACCGTGTCACCGGCAGGGGAACGGGGTTTACCCTCCTCGCAATGGAGAGGAAGGACAACGAGACGTGGATCAAGGTGCCCTTTCATGTCCAGGAGGGGGACCTGCTCTACCGGGTGAGCCCGGGGCGGGAAAGGAAAAAGGCCACCGAATCTGCTACCTCCCTGTATGCGGACCTTCCCTCGTCGGGTACCCGCTTCACCGTGTTCGTTATGGGAGCCAACATAACCGTCACTGGCTCCATGGGGGACTTCAAGAAACAGTACGATTTTCGGGTCGAGGGAAAGAGAAAGGGGGCATGGATCAGCCCCGATGAGCTGGAGAAATTGCTCGCCGATTCCTACGGGGGCGACTTCCCCCTGGGCCGGGTCGTTCTGCGGGGGGAAGTACCGCCGGGAATCGTTCCCGGTGATGTGGTGCGGGTTTTTGAAAAGGCGTCGAAGAACTTCGACAAATCGCTCTACCTGGACCTGAAAAAGAGGAGGGTGTCGATCATATCGTCCCTGAAGATACCGGCCACCAGGAGGGAGAGGAAGCCCACGGGCCTGTACGCCGCCGTCGGGACGGTAAGGGAGGCGAAGGTGGTAGGGGACATGGCCGACTACGTGATCGTCAGCATGACCAAGAGCCTCGTGAGAGACCCGCAGGAGCTTATGTCCTTTGACAGGAGCAAGCTGATCTTTGCCCTGCCCCCGTGCCAGTCGGACGCGCTCCTGACCTTTTACCGGGGGGGCATGAAGAAAATTGCCGGCATGGGGTTTCGCACGTTTGTCGTGCCCGATGTGGGGTGGATAAAGGTGCTCCGTGAGCATGGCCTGGCTCATAAAGTACAATTGATTTCGGATCACAGCCTCTACTCTTTCAATACCGCATCGTGTAAGCTCCTCCATGGACTGGGCGTTTCCCGTTTTATTCTGCCCCTGGAAACCACGTTCAAGAATCTTTTGAAAGAGGCGAAATTTCTGCGGGGACTCGGGATATTCCCGGTTTTCATGAACGTTCCCCTGATGGTGTCCCGCCTTCGTCCCTTCCGTGATGACGGAGAGCGGCTGGTGGAAAGCCGGATGGGGGAGGAATTCAGGGTGGTCACGAAATCCCGGGGAACGGCCCTGTACCCGGAGATACTCTACAGCGCCAGTGGCTACATAGACCGTTTCATGGGAATCGGCATAAGCGATTTTCTCGTCGACCTGAGAAACCTGGAACAGGGACAGCCAGCGGTTGTCCTGGACCATGTGCTGAGGGACCGGGAGATTCCCGGGACGTCCACCTTCAACCTCTTCAGGGAAAACTTTTAGGGGGGCATGTGAGTTCCTTCAAGGAAAGGGTATCACGCATAAGGAACATCGGCATTATCGCACATATCGATGCCGGCAAGACAACCCTCACGGAGAGGTTCCTCTACTACTCGGGGATCAGTTACAAGATAGGGGAAGTCCATGACGGGGAGTCGCAGATGGACTACCTTCCCCAGGAAAAGGAGCGGGGTATCACCATAACCGCTGCTGTCACCCAGTTCCCCTGGAAGGGCGCCGAGATTCACCTCATCGACACGCCGGGACACGTGGATTTCACCATCGAAGTGGAGAGGTCCCTCAGGGTCCTGGCGGGAGCGGTAGCGGTGTTCTGCGCCGTGGGAGGCGTCGAGCCCCAGTCCGAGGTGGTGTGGAATCAGGCGGTGAAGTTTGGTGTACCCATGATAGCCTTCGTCAACAAAATGGACAGGCCGGGGGCCGATTACCTGAAGGTGATGGGGGAGATGAGGGAAAAGCTGGGAGCAAATCCGGTGATCGTCACCATCCCCATCGGGTCGGAAGAGTCCTTCCGGGGGGTCATCGATCTGGTGAACATGGAATCCCTCTCCTTTGATGATTCCGACCTGGGCAGGACCGTAACGCGGGGGGAAATACCCGTCGAGATGATGGAGGAGGCGGCAAAGCAAAGGGAGAGGCTCGTCGAGGCTGCAGCAGACGCTGACGATGAGCTTGCGGAGCGTTACCTCGAGGGGAGGGAAATTGACGCGGATCTTTTGAAGAGGGCGCTCCGGACCGGGACGATTGCGGGGAGGTTTCATCCGCTTTTCGGGGGCTCCGCGCTCCGCAACAGGGGGGTGCAGCCGGTTATGGACGGGATCGCCGACTTTCTTCCCTCGCCGGTGGAGGCCCGGCCGATGAAAGGAAAGAATCCCGATACCGGCCTGGAGATAACGCGGTCCCCTGACATATCCGAGCCTTTCTCCGCCCTTGCCTTCAAGGTGATCATGGAAGAGGGAAGAAAAACGGTTCTTCTGCGGGTCTACTCGGGGGAGATCAGGGAGGGTTCGGTGGTGAAAAACATCCGGACGGGAGAGCGGGAGAAAGTGGCGAGGGTCTTCAGGATGCACGCGGGAAAAAAGGAGAGGATGACAGGGGGGCAGCCCGGCGATATCGTCGCCGTGAGGGGGCTCAAGAACGTCGGCACGGGGGACACGATATGCGCTCCTGAAGACCCCATCGAATACGAGCCGATAGAGGTGAGGAAGCCGGTCATCTCCGTCACCCTCGAGCCGGCCAGGATCAGCGACATCGAGAGGCTGAAAGAGGTGGTGTGGAAGATAACGGAAGAGGACCCGACCCTGCAATTCAAGGAGGATGAGGAAACGGGCCAGCTCATCCTTTCGGGAGTTGGTGAGCTGCAGCTCGACGTGAGCGTCGACAAGATGAACCGCTTCTACGGTGTAACCGCGAAGATGGGACGGCCCGAGGTGCTCATGCGGGAGACGGTTGGAGGCGTGGGAATCGGAGAGGGGGCCTTCGAGCGGGATATCGAGGAGAAGCGCTACTCGGCCATTGTGAAGGCGCGCGTTTCGGCACGGGACAGGGGAAGGGGGATAAAAATCGAGCTCGGTGACAAGGTGGCCTTGCTGGCCGATTCCGCAAAAGAGGCCGTGGTCCTCGGCATCAGGGAGGGGTCCGGCTATGGTGCCTTCGGGTACCCGGTCGAAGATATCCTGGTCGAGGTTCTTTCCGTCGAATTCCCCCATTCGGCCCACCTGCCCCAGATCACCAAGGTGGCCAGTGCCGGGGCCTTTCTCGAAGCGTACAGGTCTGCCGGGCCCGTGCTCCTCGAGCCGATCATGCAGATAGAGATAACGGTGCCGGAAGAGTTTCTCGGGGGGGTCATAGGGGATTTTTCCGCACGGAGGGGAAAGGTCGAGTCGGTGGACAAGAGGGTGGGCTTCTCGGTGATATCAGGGACCGTTCCCCTGAAGACCATGTTTGGCTATGCCACGGACTTACGGTCTCTCAGCCAGGGGCGCGGTGCCTTTACGATGAAATTCTTGACCTTCGACTGCGTGTGAGTGATGGGGGTCCCGTGCTTTTTCGGGAGGGTGAAACTGCGAAGGACAGGCGGTTTTTTTATATAATTAATTGTTAGGGAGGATGTGCATGAAAAAGGATAGCAAACAGGTCAAGCCCGAGTCTACGCTTTACGAGGTCATCCAGAAGTTTCCCCCTCTGCGCCGAAGGATCGGCGAACTCTTCGGCAAGAGGTGCCTTACCTGCCCGAGTTCGAAGAAGGAGACGATAGCCTACACGGCGTTCCACAAAGGCCTTGACCCCGATGTGGTGGTTCGAGACCTGAACAGTATCCTGGCGGGACAGAAGAAGGGCAAGTGAAGCCGGGTGGAGGGTAGGACCCCTGGACATCATCGCGAAAATAGCAGAGGAGAGGATCAAGGAGGCAATCGAGAGGGGGGATTTCAAGAATCTCCCCGGCAGGGGAAGGCCCCTCGTGATCGAGGACCTCTCCATGGTTCCCGAAGAACTGAGACTCTGCTACAAGGTGCTGAAAAATGCCGGCCTCCTTCCCCCCGAGCTGGAACTCAGGAAGGAGATAGCCACGCTGGAGGCGCTCCTTACCACCGTAGACACCGAGAGGGATCTCGAGAGCACGATTTCGATGCTCAATGAGAAGATCCTTCAGTTGAACATCCTCGAGAAGAGATCTCTGCCGCTGGAAAAAAAGCAGTACTATGTCGGTGCCCTCAGAAAGCGGCTGAACATCCCCCCCCGCGCAGAAAAGAAGCGGGGATAAACAATCATGATAAACGGGATGGGCCCTTCCGGCCCCGGAGAAATCAAAATACTCCTGCTCCCCTTCTGCCTGGGCAAGAAGGAGGTTGAGGAAGTAACGGCGATTGCACGAAGCCGGGGTTACCGGGTCGTGGTGGCCACCACGACCTCCTTCGCCCTGTCCGAGGTCCGCAATGCCGCCGTATCGCAGAAAAACAATCCCGTGAGAATAGTGGGCGTGGTGTGTGATGGGAGGGCGAAAAAGGTTGCCCTCGGCCTGTTCCTGCTGAAAGCGAGGCAGCTTTTCAAGCGGGTCGCCCTGATGGAAACGAGAAGGATAACTCTCTCGCGGGTGACCATACAGGGCGGCACCCGGTCGATGTTCGGCAGGAGAGACTGCGACATCGGAAACAATACCGTTCCCCGCGAGGACCTCATGGAGGCGCTTCTCGGGGGAAGGGTATTTTTCATCCTGTAGCTTTCCCCTTCAGGATCGCAGACCGGCTGCCCTGTTCAGCCGGAAGGAAATGCGCGGGCCGACGGCGCTTTCCCGGTTGCGGGACGGCGAGGCGATCAGCTTCCCCTGAAACGGGGTGCCCGTTTTTCCCGGAATGCCCTCTTTCCCTCTACCAGGTCATCTGACTCCATGCACTTTCGTATGAGGGCATCGGCCTCCGCCACCCTTTCCTCGTCCATCTTCCAGTGCTCCATGCACATCCTGAGCAGCCGCTTCGTCCCCTGGATGGACAGGGGGGCATTTTCAGCTATCTCCTTTGCCGTTTCATATACCACCTGCTCGAGTTCTTCCGGGGGCACGATCCTGTTCACCAGGCCAATTTCGGCGGCCCTCACCGCGCTGACCAGGCGGGCCGTGAAAAAGAGCTCCTTGGTGAACTGGACGCCTATGATGTTCACGAAGCGCATGAGCCCTGCAGGCCGGTAGATGATTCCCAGCTTCGCAGGGGTCATGCCGAAGACGGCCCTGTCCGATGCAATTCTTATGTCGCCGGCACAGGCAAGCTCGAGGCCGCCCCCGAAGGCGATTCCGTTCAGCATCGATATAACGGGGAATTTCACCGTTTCCACGGCGTTGATCATGTCGTCGAAGGGGTTGGCCGACAGCAGCACCTGCTCTCCCGCCTCGTCCCGGGAAGGGATCGCGTGAATGTCGTAACCGGCGCAGAAGGAGTCCTCACCGTCACCCCTGATGACCAGGCACCGCAGGTCGCCCTCGCCGCTTACCTCCTGGAAGAGCGTCTTCATGGATTTGAGCATGTCCATGGTGAGGGCGTTTTTTTTCGGCCTGTTCGATATGGTAACCGTGCCTATGTGCCCGTCTCTCTGATAGAGTATTTTTCCCATGTTTTCATCCCCTTTCTTGTTATTCGGGTGACATCTCCTCTTTCAGCGGGATCACCCTGCCGACGATCGACCGCGCGGGCCCGAGGCGAAGCAGGAATCCCGCGAGAACGAAAAGGATACCCAGGGAGAGTGATCCCAGGGCCAACCTGATGAGGGCTCCGCCCATTTCGTCCCAGGGGGGCAGGAAGGCAACCCTTCCGAGCAGCTCCCGGGTTCCGATTATGGCAAGGGCGCACAGGATCGTTGAAACGAAGGGGACCTTTACCGCCCGGAACGAGAAGGGTATAGCCGTCTTCCGGAGCAAGAAGCCGTAGAGCAGGAGCGAGTGGAGGACTATGCCGATCGTCGAGGCCCCGGCAAGGCCGTTCACCCCGTAATTGACCATCAGGAAGTAATAGGCGGGGAGCGTTACAATCCACGCGACGGATCCGATAATCGTGGGGGTGAGCGTGTCTTTCATCGCGAAAAAGCCTCTTGCCACGATGTTTTGTGAACACCAGAAGGGAATTCCCAAGGAGAAGAAGGAGAGGGCCGAGGCGGTGTTGATCGCGTCGTGAATGTTGAAGGCGCCTCTCTTGAACACCAGGAGGACCACTTCCCGGGAAAAGAGAAAGACGAGGGCAGCGGCAAAAGCAGAGGAGTAGAAGACCCAGTCGAGGGCGGCGCTCATGTCGGCGAACATGGACCTGATTTTGCCACGGGCCGCCTGCTCGGCGAGGAAGGGATAGGAGGCGACTCCCGATGCCTGGCCGAGAACCCCGATGGGAACCTGTGCGAGCCTCCGTGCGTTGTTCAGCCACGTTATCGCCCCCGCGACGAGGAAAGAGCCGAAGACCCTGCTCATCCATTCGTCCACGAAAACGAGGGAGAAGCCGAGCATGATGGGTATGGAGAGCCGGATGAACTCCCTGAAGCCCGGGTTCCTCGTGTCGAAGTTAAGCCGTATCCTGAGGCCCGATGCAAGGGCACCGAAGAGCTGGATGAGAAAGTTCCCGAGAAAGGATCCGGCGAGGACACCCCAGGCGAACCCTTCCATCCCCAGCTTTTTCCCGAGCAAAAGTCCCCCCGCAATGATCCCGGCGTTATAGATGAGGGGCGCCAGCGCGGGTATGAAGAATTTTCCGCGTGCGTACTGGACCGCCATGAGCAGGCCGCCCGTGTAGAAGAAGGTCTGGGCCGGCATGACGATTCTCGTCAATCTGGCGGTGTATGCTATCTGGTCGCCTTGGAATCCGGGTGCTATGAGGGGAACGAGCTGTTCGGCGAAAACCTCGCCGACAATGATCAGCGCCACGAGAATGACGGAAAATATGCAGAATATTGCGGAAAAAGCGCGGTTCCCTCCTTCCCTGTCGTCCCTGCTCAGGTAGTCGGCGTAGATGGGGATGAAGGTGATGGAAAGGGATGCGCCCGCGAGAAGGTAGTTCAGGAAATCGGGGATGGTGAAAGCGGCAAAGTAGGCGTCCGTGCCCGCGTGGGCTCCCTGGGTGTACGCGATGACCGCATCCCGGGCGTAACCGAGGATCCTGCTGAGAAAAACGCTGCTCACCATAATCAGTGCAGCAGCGCCCATTTTTTTTCTCGTTTCGTCCATCAACCGATTCCGGATCACGTGACCCCGTTTCAGGAGTCGTTTATTATAGATACGATTTTTTATCGACAAAATCAAATGAAGGCCGAAAAAGGGATTCAAATATTTCTCCCGAAGTGAGAAAATGAGTGGGCAGGGAGGGGAAAAAGGGGGTAGAATAATCCCATACCAATAAAACGTTATTTTATTAAAGAAGGCAAAGGAGGGTGCGATGATTATTGGATACCCGAAAGAAGTGACTCTGCGGGATGACATACGTGTCACCCTCAAACCGTTCGAGAAGAAAGACAAGGAGTCGGTTTACGAGTTCTTCGTTTCCCTGCCCGAGGAAGACAGGTTGTATCTGAAGGATGACGTGACGGATCCCCTGGTTGTGGAAAAGTGGGCCCGGGAGCTCAATTACGACAAGGTCTTTCCCCTTCTCGCCTGGCACGACAACCGGGTGGTGGGAGATGGCACGCTCCACAGGACGATAACGGGATGGATGCACCACATCGGTACGATCCGGATAGCGATTGCGCGGGATTTTCAGCGGAAGGGCCTCGGCTCGGTTATAGCCAGGGAGCTCTTCTTCTATGCGCTGAAGTGCGGCCTCGAAAAGATCGTTGCCGAGATGATGGAAATTCAATATGGCGCGCTGAAGGTCTTCGAGAAGCTCGGGTTTGTCCACGAGGCGACGCTGAAGAACCATGTCCTCGATCAGATCGGGGTCAAGCACGACCTGCTCATTTACACGAAGGATCTGGTCCAGTTCTGGAACGAGATCCGTGACCACGAGTTCTTTTCCATTCCCACCCGCCACATGGAGGAGTAAGGTGAGGGGTGCACGTTTGCCGGTGCCGCCGATGGAGAGGGTTTTTCCGCAGGGCAAACAAAAGCGAGCGTGAAGGTAAGTGTCGGGGCCCGGTAGATTCCCGTCCCCCGACCACCGGGGCCTTCACCGGGGGTGTGCTGCCGTCTCCGCTGCCTGCCTACGTTTCCACGTCCATCTTTATGAGCGCTTTCTGGTATGCCTGGAGCAGGTCCTTCCGGTATATGACACCGATCAGCTTTCCCGTTATCCGATTGTCGATCACCGGCAGCTGTTCCACGTTCTTGTACCCGAACCTGTTCAGGGCAGTGAAGAGATCGTCTTCGGGGGAGACTGCCACCAAATCCGTCGTGGCGACGTCGTGGGCCCTCACCAGCTCCGCCAGTTCGTCTTCCCTGACGAAGGATTTGACGTCGGAAAAGGTGATGACCCCCATCAGCCTGTGATTCCCGTCGTGGAGGTAGAGGTAGTTCGTCGGGTTCGTTATGAATATCTGGATGAGCTCTTCGAAGCTCGCCGCGGGGTTGATTGTCGAGAATGCGCTCTTCATTATGTCAGAAACACGCATCGACTTGAGGACCCCCATTTCCCTTCCCGACACGATATCGATGCCTTTCTTGTGCAGCTTGAAGGTGTAGAGCGAGTGGGGGAGAAATCGCTTTGCAACGATCATGGCGATGATCGTTGCCGTCATCAGGGGGAGGATGATCTTGTAGTTGTTGGTCATCTCGAAGACGATCAGGATCGCCGTTATCGGTGCGTGTACGACCGATGCCAGGAAGGCTGCCATGCCCACCAGAGCGTATGACCCCGGAGACGAGATCACGCCGGGAAGGAGGACGAGGAAGAGTTTCCCCAGCGCTCCGCCGAGCATCCCGCCGATAAAGAGGGAGGGCCCGAGAACCCCACCCGATCCGCCGCTCCCTATCGAGAAGGAGGTGGTGATGATCTTCAGGAGGGCAAGGGTAAGGAGCAGATACCACGTGCCGATCCCGAAGAGCGCCTCGTTCACCGATTCCATGTGGGTGCCGAGGACCTGGGGAAAAACGATCGCTACGACGCCGACGACGAGCCCCCCCAGAGCCGGTTTGACCAGGGGGTTTGCCGGGAGCTTCTCGTTGAAATATTCGTCCGTTTTGTCCAGGAAAAGGATGAATCCCACGGCCAGGAGTCCGCAGATCGCACCCAGGGCAGCGTAGGGGAGGAACTCGAGGACGCTTTTCAGCTCGTAGGCGGGGACCTGGAACTGCAGTATGTTGCCGAGGAAGGCCCTCATGGTGACCGTTGCGATCACAGACGAGATCACGATGGGGCCGAAGGTCTGGAGGGAAAAATCGCCCACCATGACTTCCAGGGCGAAGAAAACCCCGCCGATGGGGGCGTTGAAGACGGCTGCGATTCCCCCTGCCGCTCCGCATCCCACCAGCGTCTTCATCATTTCGCCGGAAAGCCGCAAAAACTGCCCCACGCTCGATCCGATGGCCGCCCCTATCTGGGCGATCGGCGCCTCTCTTCCCACGGAGCCCCCCGACCCGAGAGTTGCTGCCGCGGTGAGGGTGCGGATGATGGTCGTCCTCGGTTTTATGAGCCCTCCTCTCAGGGTGATCGACTCCATCGCATCCGGGACTCCGTCCCCCTTTGCCTCCTGCGGAAAGAGCTTTATGAGGGGGGCGATGAGGAAGCCGCCCATGGCGGGAAGGATGAAGATGAGATACCGGGTTTTCCTGAGGAGTTTCTCGTGGATCTCCCCGAAGAATATCCAGGTGAAAAAGTCTATCAGCTTTATGAACACGACGGCACCGAGGCCGGCCAGGGCTCCCACGAGGATGGCGAGCAGAAGGTTGAATGCCTGGTCGGAGATGCCGAGACGGCTCAGCGTCCGGAATATGGCTTTTCTGATCGGCTCTCCTATCCGCCTGCTGGTGACCCCTTTGATCTGTTTGAAAAAACCCCGCATCAACCTTCCGGATGACCCGAAAAACATAATTATTTTAGGCCGTTCCACATCTGTATACCACAGGTGGGCAGGTATTCTCAAGATTCGAAAGCGGGGGTTTATTTTTTCGGGGCGTCGTGTTTCGAAACCGGTTGGAGATGCGCCGCCGGGAAGGCCGCCGTCGCCCGACCGGGAGAGCCCCCGGTACCGCGTGCGCAAGTCCTTGTCTGTTGGTACTTTACCTTTTTCAACGGGTGTGTTAATGGTATTCTGTTTCTGGAAAGACGTATCCCGCATTAAATAGACAAGACATGATAAAGGAGGATAACGTGGGCAAGAACATCGTACAGAAGATTATCGATTCTCACCTCGTGTCGGGGGAGCCCGTGCCCGGGAAGGAGGTCGGTATACGGATCGACCAGACGCTGACCCAGGACGCAACGGGCACCATGGTGTACCTGCAGTTCGAGGCCATGGGGATCCCGAGGGTCAGGACAGAGCTTTCCGTGTCATATGTAGACCACAACACCCTCCAGGAAGGGTTCGAAAATGCCGACGATCACCTATATCTTCAGACGGTTGCCGCCAAGCACGGCGTGTATTATTCGCGCGCGGGTAACGGGATATGCCACCAGGTCCACCTCGAGAGATTCGGCGCACCCGGCAAGACGCTCCTCGGGTCCGATTCTCACACGCCCACCAATGGCGGGATAGGGATGATCGCCATCGGTGCGGGAGGGCTCGACGTGGCCATCGCCATGGCCGGCGGTGCCTTCTTCCTGACCTATCCGAAGGTGTTGAAGGTCAATTTCACGGGAAGGCTTTCTCCCTGGGTGTCGGCGAAAGACGTGATACTGAGGCTCCTCGAGATATTGACGACGAAGGGAAATGTGGGTTGGGTCGTCGAGTACGGCGGGGAGGGCATCAAGTCCCTCAGCGTCCCCGAGCGGGCGACGATTACCAACATGGGAGCCGAGCTCGGCGTCACGACGAGCGTTTTTCCCTCTGACGAGATCACCAGGGCATTTTTGAAGGCCCAGAGGCGAGAGAACGTCTGGGTTCCCCTCGAAGCGGACGATGATGCACAGTATGAGAGGGTCCTGGAGATAAACCTCGCCGAAGTGGAGCCGATGGTTGCCCAGCCCCACAGCCCGGACAACGTGGCGAAAATTCGGGATATTGCGGGAATGGAGGTACACCAGGTCCTCGTGGGCTCCTGCACGAACTCCTCCTACAAGGATGTGTCCACGGTGGCGAAGATACTGGAAGGGAGGCTGATCAATTCCTCGGTCAGCTTCGGCGTGGCTCCTGGCTCCCGGCAGGTGCTCCTCATGGCCGCAAACGAAAGCTCCGTTGCCAAGCTGGTCGGGGCTGGTGCCCGGATACTCGAGGCAACGTGCGGCTTCTGCATCGGGGCGGGACAGGCGCCGCAGTCGGGAGCGGTCAGCGTTCGGACGAACAACAGGAACTTTTTCGGCCGGTCGGGCACGAAGGACGCGGGTATCTACCTGGTGAGCCCGGAGACGGCTGCTGCATGCGCGATCAAGGGTGTCATCGCAGACCCGCGGGACGTGGCGGAGGAATGCGGTCTCGAGCCTCCCCACATCGGCGCCCCAGATGAGTTCATCGTGGACGACACGATGATCATCGTGCCTCCCGGGGACTCCTCTGGAGTGGAGATCAAAAGAGGCCCCAATATCGGTAATCCCCCCGAGGCAGCGCCTCTCAGAGACAGCATCAAGGGCGAGGTCACCCTCAAGGTGGGTGACAAGATAACCACCGACCATATCATGCCAGCAGGGGCACGGCTGAAGTACCGGTCCAACATTCCCAAGTATGCCGAGTTCGTCTTTGAGAGCGTCGATGCAGAGTTTCACAGGAAGGCCCTCGAGAACAAGGGAAAGGAGATCGACAACGTCATCGTGGGCGGCATGTCCTACGGCCAGGGCAGCTCCCGGGAGCACGCTGCAATCTGCCCGAGTTACCTCGGCGTGCGTGCGGTCATCTCCAAGTCCTTCGAGAGAATTCACTCGGCGAACCTGGTCAACTTCGGTATCCTGCCCCTTCTGTTCGCACGCGAAGAGGACTACGACCGGGTCGACCAGGGCGATGCGATCGAGCTTCCCGGGGTGAAAGAGGCCATACAGAAGGGTGATACGGTCACTGCGGTGAACAGGACGAAGGGCTTCGATTTCGAGCTCAAGCACACGCTCTCGGGGCGCCAGATCGAGATACTCCTTGCGGGCGGCAGGCTGCAGTACACGAAGATGAAGGGAAGCCAGTAACAAGAGAGCTCAAGAGCGACTGAGCAATAGAAATCGGAATACGAAACCCGGGACTACCGATTCCTTCCGATGGTAGTGCAGAGTGTAGATTGCAGAGTGCAGAATAACAATCCAGTTGATGGCAGGGTCCGGGGGTTCAAGTGATAATAACGGTAATGCAGAATTCGGATTGCGGAATGAACACCCAACTCTGAACTCGAAACTCTAAACTCTAAACCGGTTTCTCGGGACCCGGGACTACCATCTATTCATACTCATATTCGTACAGCGTGTAGCGGGGGAGCAGTTTCTGGGGTATCCCCTCTATGAACCGGGAGGGCTTTGAAAGCACGGACTGCGTCTGCCGGTCGAAGATATGAATGGGGGATGAGAAGAACAGGTTCGTCTTCGCCCTCGTTGCGGCCACGTAGAGGAGCCGTCTTTCCTCCTCGAGCTGGTAGGGGTCATCGATGGATTTGAGGGACGGAATCCTGCCGTCGAGGACCCATATGATGAACACGGTATGCCACTCGAGGCCTTTGGCTGAATGGATGGTGGAGAGGGTGAGGTAATCCGTTTCTCTATCCGTTCCCGTTACGTCGGAGACGCTCGCCTCTATGGGTTCGAGCGTCACATCGGTCAGGAAGGTTTCGAGTTTCCTGTACCTCTCGGCGATGACCTCGAGCTGTTCGAGGTCCTTGAGCCTTTTCGGGTAGTTGTCGAACTTTTTTTCCATGACCGGGCGGTAGAAGTTGTTGATGAGCTGAACCCTCTCCGTCAGCGGCATGTCGTCCCTTGCGAGGGTGATGAGGAGTTCAGACAGCCGCACAGACTCCTCGCTCCTTCCCCCTTTGGCGAGCTCTTCCGCTACCTGGCGCATGGACTCGCCGCCCATCAGCCTTCGGGCCAGCGCGGCGGCTTTTTTCTTTCCTATCCCCTCGGCGAGCCTGAATGTCCGAAGGGAGCTTATTTCGTCAAGGGGGTTTGCGATGATGCGCAGTATGGCCAGCACATCCTTGACGTGGGTCGTTTCCATGAATTTGAAGCCGCCGAATTTCCGGTAGGGGATGTTTCTCTTCGCGAGCTCGATCTCGAGGTCGAAGGAGAGG
Source organism: Candidatus Deferrimicrobia bacterium (assembly GCA_041563215.1). GTDB lineage: Bacteria > Desulfobacterota > Deferrimicrobia > J040 > J040 > WVXK01. Next base: position 16,833 of record JBFFNJ010000002.1, read on the forward strand.
AATGATGCCCGGAAGAGGACGGCCATGTCTTTCAGGTCGACCCCCTCTTCGTGGAGCTCCAGTATCTTGTCGGCAACGAAGAGGGACTGCATTTTTTCGTTCGGCGTGGCGACGAGCCACGGGGGGTCGCCTCCCCTTTTGCTCGTAAAGAGCCTCTTCGGAAACTTTTCCTCGGCCCTCTCGATGATGACGTTCGTTAAGTCGAGGATGGGCTGGGTGGACCGGTAGTTCTCCTCGAGATACAGGACCCTCGTGTCGGGAAACATGGAGGGAAAGTCCATGATGTTCCTGAAATCTGCACCACGGAAGGAATATATGCTCTGGGAGTCGTCTCCCACGGCCATGATGTTCCTGTGTTTTTCCGCCAGCAGGCAGGATATCTCTGCCTGGAGACGGTTTGTGTCCTGGAACTCGTCGATCATGATGTACCGGTACCGGTTCGAAAGTGCTTCCCTCACCTCCGGGTGGTCGGAAAGAAGCTTGACCAGGTTCACCAGAAGGTCGTCGTAGTCCATGAGGTTCTTGTCCCGTTTCATCTCCGCGTAGTGGATGGCGATCTTTTCGATGTCGCCGGTTACATAGGAAAAGTGGGTGAAATCGGACAGGATCACGTCTTCGATGGCTGTGGTCTTGTTGATCGATTTGCTGATAATTTCCCCCACCGTTTCCTTCCGGGGAAACCTGACCATCCTGCCCGCGTATCCCAGTTCCTCCCTCACCAGTCCCACGAGGTCGAAGGCGTCGCTCCGATCGAGGATGGTAAAGGTGTTCGTGTAATCGGTCAGGTGTGCATACTGCCTCAGGATGGTGTTTGCAAAGGAGTGGTACGTTCCCCCCGCCACCTTTTCACACCGTGCGTCGGTCATGAGGGCAGCCCTTCTCAGCATTTCCTCCGCAGCTTTTCTCGTGAAGGTGAGCAGAAGTATCGATTCGGGGTCGATGCCGTAGGATATCAGGCAGGCGACCCGGTAGATGAGTGTCCTCGTCTTTCCGGATCCCGCGCCGGCTATGACGAGAAGGGGATTTTCCCGGTGAAGAGCCGCCTCCCGCTGGGCCTCGTTCAGGTCCCTTTCCAGGTTCAGGTCTCTCAGTTTTTCCCCGTCGGGTATGAGCTTGTATTTCCTCATGAATCGTTTGACTCCCTCACGATGCGTAGCAGTAGAGGCAGGCGTGCCGGCAGCTCCCGTAAGTACCTATGTCCCTGCTGCCGGTGCACCCGCATCCGGGTCTGGTGGGGTTCTCCTTCATCCCTCCCCGGACGCTGCCCGGCCCCAGGAGGTACTCCCCGTCGATGCAGGCGCCTTTTTCGAACCCCGCCTCTTCGAGTGCCGTGCTTGCGCACGACAGCATGGGGAGGCCGTATTCTCTTCCGGCGGAGATAAGCTTTCTCAACGGACCGGCATCATGTCCCCCTTTTTCCGGGAAATCGTGGGCTCTGAGTCGTCGTGCCGCTTTGACGTAGGGGTGAAAGGTGGCTACGTAACATCTTGAAACAAAATGAGATATCGAATCCGCTATGCGCCTGAACCGTGCAACGGTCCGTCCCCCCTCCTCGAAAGGCAGCAGCGGATCGAACCTCCAGAACACCCTGTCTTTCCCCAGCACCTTTGACAGGTCCCGGACGGCCCCGGCGACGGACCGCCAGGGGGGGACTTTTTTTTCCAGGAACCCCCCGTATCCGTTGATGGTCACGTGGAAGAAGACCGGCGGCCCCTTCCCGGCAAGCTCTTCGATCTTTCCGAGCGCCGGCGCTGGATTTTTCGTCCAGAAAACGAAGCAGGCCACGTCTTCGGGAAGGAGCGACACGGTGTAGGGTCTTCCCGAAAAGGGGTTTTTCACGGAGACGGAACCCCCTTCGAGGCTTCGGGCAAACCACTCCCAGTGAAATGCCGGAATATCGGTTCTCCTGCTGACGCTGATGATTTCTCCCATTGTACGAAAGGGCCCGGTGGAAAGGCTATCGCTTCGATATTGGCCTGCCGCAGTGGGTACAGTACGGGGATTTTGCGTCGACATACCGGGTGCAGTGGTGGCACTGGATGGTGGGGTCTTCAACCATCTCCTCCTTGTCCTCATCCCACGTTTCATCGTCGTAGTATTTCCAGTCGTCCCGGGACATGAAAAACCCCCTTTATCGTTTATTTCTCATTTTCATGTGTAATAGCTTTTGTCTGATCCACCTCTGTCGTGCCCTTTCCCTTTCCTGTTCAACTGTGTCTATTATAGTGCAAATTTGGAGAAGAGATGGAGTTGATTGGCGGTGTTTCACCTGCCCGGTTTTCCCATAATATCCTCCAGGTTTTTCAGGAGGATATCGATCTCCTCGTCGGTTCCCACGGTGATCCGGAGGCAGTCGAAGAGGCGCTCCGTGTTGAAGTAGCGCACCAGGATTCTTTTCTTTTTCAGGTCTCTGTAGAGCCCGTTCAGCCCGACGCCCTTTATCCTGGCGAGCACGAAGTTGGCCGCCGAGGGAAAGACGGAGAAACCGAGTTTTTCAAGGGATGCCGTGAGCCTCTCTCTCGTCCGGACGATTTTTTTCGCGTTTCTTCTCATCCACGGCATGTGGCCGAGTGCCGCGCACCCCGCGGCGAGGGAGATCCTGTTGACGTTATAGGAGTCTTTGACCTTCCTCATCTCGTCGGTGATCCAGGCAGGCGCAAAGGAAAGGCCGAGCCGGATTCCTGCCAAGGAGAATGACTTGGAAAAGCTGCGCAGGACAACCACGTTGTCACATGCACCTACCAGGCTAAGGGCGGTGTCTTCGGCGAAGTCGACGTAGGCCTCGTCGACGACCACGATCCCCCGGAACTTTCTGGCCACCTTCCTGATCGTAGCGGTGGGCGTGAAGGTGCCGGAGGGCGAGTTCGGGTTTGCCAGAAAGAGTATCTTCCCCGGGACCGAGGAGATATCTTCCGGGAGTGCATAGTCATCGGGAAATGGGACCGTCACCGGCTCTGCTCCCTGAATGTGAACGAGGGTCTCATAGAGGGTGTAGGTGGGGTGGGGGTAGACGACCCCGTCTCCCTCTCCGGCAAAGACCCGGGTCAGAATGGCGAGGAGCTCGTCCGATCCGTTTCCGCCCAGGATGCAGTTTTCCGGCACGTTGTATACCCGGGAGGCTCTCCGTATGAGGGGAGCCATGTCGGGGTCGGGATAGAGCCTCAAATCCTTGAGCCCGGCATTTTGGATCGCCTCCAGCACTTTCGGAGAGGGCGGGTAGGGGTTTTCGTTCGTGTTCAGCTTGATGTATCTCAACGTGCCCGGCTGCTCCCCGGGAACGTACCCGGACATTTTTCTCACGTTTTTTCTCACCAGCTGTTTTTTCTTCATGGGCTCACAACCTTTGACAGGAAACTTCTCCATGCCTCCGAAGAGCGCTTGACGGTTTCTAAAGAGGTGCAGTAGGCGACCCTGAAGTGCCCCGGGCAGCCGAACCCGCTGCCGGGGACGATGAGAATCCTGTACTCCCTCGCCGTGTCGATGAAGGCGGCTTCGGTCACCCCTGCGGGAATTTTCGGGAAAAAGTAAAAGCCCCCCTCGGGAAGGAGAAAATCAATCCCCCTGTCGGTGAATATTTCCGCCAAGACCTCCCTGTTTGCGCGGTACACGGAAAGGTCCGGCCTGGCGCTTTCGATGGCTCCCGAAACCCTCTGCATCAGGGCCGGCGCATTGACGAATCCCAGGGTCCGGTTTGCAAACACCATGGCTTCGAAAATTTCATCGGCCAGGGTAGCGTCGGGTGATATGGCCGCGTAGCCGATTCTCTCCCCGGGGATGTTCAGATCCTTCGAGTGGGAGTAGACGACGACGGAATTGCGAATGTGGGCCGCCGGGGGGATGAAGGGCGCCTCCCCGAACACCACCTCCCGGTAGGGCTCGTCTGAAATTGCGTAAACGGCCCTGCCCGTTCTCTTTTCATGATTCTCCAGGATTTTTCCCATTCTTTCGAGCGTGTCTTTCCGGTATACCCTTCCCGTGGGGTTATTTGGCGTGTTGAGGATGACCGCCTTCACCTCTTGGGACAGGCTCCTCTCGAGGCTGTCAGGGTCTGGCTCGAAGTCCTTCCCCGTTTCGAGGACGACGGGAAGGCCGGCGAAGTTTTCCACGTAGAAGAGGTATTCCACGAAGTAGGGTGAGAAACAGATAACTTTTTCTCCGGGGTTCAGGAGCGCCTTTAAAACCACGTTCAGTCCACCCGCCGCGCCGGCGGTCATCAGGACGTTTTTTCCCTCGAACTTCCTTCCCGTCAGCTCCGTGAGTTCTCTCGCCTTTTTTTCCCTCACGCCGGGATAGCCTGCGTTTTCCATGTAGGCGTGCATGCCGGGCTCGGGTCTGGAGAGGATTTCTATCAGTGTGCTGTAGAATGCGGGCGGCGGGTCTCCGAAGGGGTTGCCGATGGAAAAATCGAAGACGTTCTCATCGCCGAACTCCCTCTTCAACTTCGCTCCCTCCTCGAACATTTTCCGTATCCAGGAACTTCTTGTCAGGGCCTCCTTTATCGTCTTCGCGTACAATTGCGTCACCTCTTATCGTTTGCCTTTATCGTTTTTCTCAATGGATTTCCCCTGTTTTTTCTTGCCCCGCTCTTGCCTCTGTAGCTGCTTCTGCACTCTCTTTTCCTCTCCGGCGCTCTTCCATCTTTACGTCAGGGCCGCCGGCTTTTCAAAAAATCGATGAGACGATCCGCCTCCCAGGTGTTTACCACGTCTGCCGATTCCAGCCAGCCTCTCCGGGCCACGCCGATTCCAAAGTGAAGGTTGTCAAGATCGTCGATGTGATGCATATCTGTTGCTATGGCCACCTTCACCCCGCTTGCCTTTGCCATCCTGCAGGTCCTGTCATCTATGTCCAGTCTTTTCGGATGAGCGTTCAGCTCCAGGATCACATCGTGTCTCGCCGCGGCCTCGATGATCTTTTCAACATCCACCTCGTATCCCGCCCTCTCCCCGATAAGCCTTCCCGTCAGGTGCCCGATCATATCTACAACCCCCGTCTGCATGGCTGCCAGAATCCTCTCGGTGGCCCTCTGCCGGGACTGGGAAAGACCGGAGTGAATGGACCCCGTGACGAAGTCGAGTTCCCGAAGGGTAGAGTATTTCAAATCTAACGTCCCGTCTTTTAAGATGTCAACTTCAACTCCGGAAAAAATCGTGACTCCCTTCTGCCTGCTGTTGATTTTTTCGATTATTTCCTTCTGCCGCAACAGTTCGTTTTCATCGAGCCCTCCGGCTATCCGCAGGGACTTTGAGTGGTCCGTGACGCAGAAATAACGAAACCCTCTCTCCTCCATGAGCCGTGCTATTTCGTCGAGGGTGTGGAAGCCGTCGCTCCAGTCACTGTGGAGGTGCATCTCCCCCTGTATCATCTCTTCCGTAACGAGGCGGGGGAGTTTTCCCTCGATCGCCGCTTCCACCTCGCCCGAGTCCTCCCGTATCTCCGGCGGTATGAAGTCCATTCCCAGCTGCCGGTAGATCTCCTCTTCTGTTTTCGAGGCGACCGTCGTTTCGTCCTTCTCCCTGAACAGGCCATATTCGGACAGCTTCAGTCCTTTTTTCCTGGCTATTTGCCGCAGCCTCACGTTGTGGGCTTTTGAACCGGTGAAGTAGGCCAGGGCGCTGCCGAAGGCCTCCCGGGTGACCACCCGCATGTCGGCCTGCACCGTGTTCAGTATGGTGACGCTCCCTTTCGTATCCCCTGCTGCGAGGATCTCGGACACCTGGGGAAGCTTGGTGAAAAGATCTACCAGCTCCCGTTTTGATTCAGAGATGGCCAGTATGTCGATGTCCCCGATGGTTTCCCTCATCCTCCTTATCGAGCCGGCGGTTACCACGGATTCAGCAAGGCCCGATTCACGGACTTGCCGGGTCAGGGTATCGGCGAGCACATATGCTTCCCCCAGGGGGATCCTTTGCCGGGAGTGCTCGTAGAACTCGATGCCCCGTAGGATGTTTTCCACGGTTTTTGCCCGTATCCCGGGCAGCTTGAGGAGCGTCCCGTCACGGATTGCTTCCTTGAGCTTTTCGAAGCTGTCAATTCCGAGTTTTCTGAAAAAGAGGGAGACCTTCTTGGGTCCCAGCCCCGGGATCTTTTTCAGCTGGAGCAGTTCGCCGGGGACCGTTTTGCGGAGCTCCTCGAGAAGGGGGATTTCCCCCCTTGTGCGTAACTCCCCTATCTTCCCGGCGATGTCCTTGCCCACGCCCGGGATCTTTGTCAGTTCCCTCTCCGTGTAATTTTCCACCGACTCGGGATGAGCCATCAGGGACTCTGCCGCCCTGCGGTAGGCTCGTATCCGGAAAGGATTTTCGTCCTGGAGCTCGAGGTAGTCGGCGATCAAGTTCAGCTTCTCGGCAATTTCCCTGTTATCTGCCATGGGGGTTCATCTTTCGAGCGTTGCGGCCTCAATTGCATGTGTCAAAGAGACTATAGGATGTATAATAGTGTAATTCGAGACGAAGGGGGACAGAAAAAAGGATGCCGGGGAGACAGGCGATGTTCCGCATGGCCGCAAGCTTGGCTGTGGTGTTCGCGTGCTTTATGCTCATTTTATCCTGCTCGCAGACGAGGGCGCGTTACGTTGCCATACAATACGGGGCTTATGGTCGGCAGCAGAAGGCTGAAGGCGCGTATGCCGGGCTCACGGTGAACGACTTCTCAGACGTAAGACAGGACAGGGACGGAATCGGTGTTGATTACACGAATGCAGCGGATATTTTCCCCACCGAGCCGGTGGGAAAAAGCGTGGCGCAGGTCATCGGGAGCGTACTTACGGAAAAGGGCTTTGAGGTTACCCGGATAAGCAGGCAGGGGAGCCCTGAAGGCTACAGCTCGGAATACGAGGCAGGGTATCACCTGACGGGGACGATAGAGGAGCTGACGATCACGGTGAAGGGAAAGGGGCTGCTGGCCCACTTCGATTCCCGGGGGGTAATACAATTTTCCCTCTTCAGCGGAGAGGGGATGATGGTGTGGTCGGGGAAAATGCAAGCCGAGCTTTCGACCTCCTCACCCTTCGTCACGGAAAAGGCCATAGAAAAATCGATCAACGAATGCGTGGTGCTTCTCGGGGAGGCCCTTGCAAAGGATGAAAAATTCCTCACAATTACCGCCCAGAGATAACGGGTGAGACAGGGGAAAGATTCGCCCCAACCTTTCCCGGCGTGCCGACCGATATGATAGAGGTAAGGGAGGATTGCGGGAAGGACTTTTCCATGGGGGCGTGGTTGGGCACGAAACCATGGTTGTGGAAGCGGGGGCGTTGAGATAATGGAATTCCGGGTAATAAGCTCCCTCAGCGAGGCCTGGGATATCGTGGACTGGCTGAACGATCTGTCTTACGAGCCGTCCCCGTTTCTCACCTCGCGGTACCTCCGGGCGTGGGATACCTGTTTCTCGGCCACCATGGAGAAGCTGGTCATCGCGGGGGTGCAGGGGGAGAAGGTACGGGGTGCAGGTGTCTTTTACCTCCGGGAAAAACCCTCCACATACTTTCTGATCGGCGGCAAGTCTCTCTCCGACAGGCTCGGATTCGTGATCGAGCGGGGTTTTGAGCAAAAGTTCATCGAGGGGTTCTTTGCCTACATCCCCGGGATGGAGAGCATGCGGGGTTCCCGCTTCGTGATCAACAACGTAAACGGTGGCACTCCCCAGCAGGAGGTGCTGGAGGATATGCAGGGAAAAACCGCCGGCCTGAAAATGGCCACCGTCGATTCATCCCCCTACATCGAACTCCCCGCCGATTTCGATGCCTACCTCATGTCCCTCTCGGGGAAGCAGCGGCACGAGCTCAGGAGGAAGATCAAGCGGGCATCGGAGGGCCTGGGCGGAATACGTGTCGATGTTGTCGATGGGCAGGACACGTCGAGGCTATCGCTGGCGATGGAGGAGTTCGTGAGGCTCCACAGCTCCTCGAATACGGGGAAACAAAACTTCTGGAAAGGGAGCAGGAGGAAATTTTTCGATGCCATAGCCGGGGAGTTCGGCGAGGCAGGCTGGCTGAAAATTCTTTTCCTGCTCAACGGGCCCCGTGATGAGCGGGTTGCAGCGCTGATGATCTTCGACTACGGGGGTGACTACCTGCTCTACAACTCCGGGTTTGACCCGGCCCACAGGAGGTCTTCGCCGGGTATCGTGCTGATAGCAGAAGCAATAAAGCGGGCAATCGACGAGGGCAGGAAGAGGTTCGATTTTTTACGGGGAGAGGAGCGGTACAAGTACGAGCTGGGTTCGAGGAACCGGGCCGTTTACCGCGTGGAGTTCGATGTATGAAAATTGCCGTCATCTCCTATCACACCTGCCCCTATGAGCCCTTTGGCCGGGGATACTCGGGGGGTATGAACGTATTTTTGCGGGAGCTTATCGAGCGCCTGTCCTTCATGGGCATCTCCGTAGATGTCTTTACCCGCTCTGGTGACGATGATTACGTATCCGTGAAGAATGAGCACCTGAAGGTGTACCACGTGGGGTGCCGCCTTCCGCCGTCCCCCTCTCTAGCAGATTTCCTTGCGTCGGAAGCCCGGTTCTCCGAGGGCGTCCTCGGGTGTCTCGGTGATGAAACCGACCTTTCCTTCAGCAATTACTGGCTTTCGGCACCCGCTTCCCTTGCGTTGAAGGCCCGGAGGGGCATCCCCGTTGTGCACATGAATCATACCCTGGAAAAGGTGAAGGAGAAATTTTCGCAAACCGCATATCCATCGGATGCACTCCGACAGGCGAGGCTTTTCTGGGAATTTTTTGCACAGAAGCTTGCAGACCGGGTAATATTCCCCTCGCCGAGGGATTTCGAGGTGTCAGGCGCCCTTTACCCCTTTCTGGAAAAAAAGGGCGCCGTCGTTTACCCGGGGATATCGGATGAGTTTCTCGACTTACCCTCCCGGCGGGAGGAGGCGCGCAAAGAGATCGGCGTGGCGAAAGACATTTTTCTCTTTCTGTTCAGCGGCAGGGACGAGAGGACGAAGAACGCAGAGGGACTCATGGCCGCATTTAAAGAGCTTGACCAGAAGAGGTGCCGGCTGCTGGTCCTTGGCGGCGGCGCTTATCCGGGAGAGGGGATACAGTGCCTTCCGGCACAGGCTAGGGAGTCCCTCGTCGCCACGATGGATGCGTCGGACTGTGTCGTGGTCCCTTCCTATTACGAGAGCTTCGGGTTTTTCGCGATGGAAGCCCTTGCGCGGGGAAAGCCCGTCGTCGTTCCTGTCGGGACGTTTATCGGCGACCTCACCGCGGAACATGATCTGGGCGAGGTTTTCGACCCCGGGAGGAGAGGTTCGCTTGCCCGGGCGCTTGGATCCTGCGTCGAGAAAAAAGAGCGATTTCGGGAAAGAGCCCCCGAGATTGCGGAGAGGGCCGGACAGTTTACCTGGGAGAGAGCTTCCTCCCGATTTCTACAAGTTCTCGATCAGCTTTCGTGAGCCTCACAGCGTTGTCGATGAAGTTTTCGAGGCCAATCTTTGCCTCTTCGTCCGGGTACTGGATGGGGGGGTGCTTCATGAAGTAGGAGGACGGCTCGATGAGGGGGCCTCCCATGCGCGCGTCGATAGCGATCTTGAGACACCGGATGACGTCGATAACCACGCCCGCGCTGTTCGGGGAGTCGATGACGGAGAGCCGCAGCTCCAGCTCTATCGGGGAGTCGGCGAAACCCTGGCCCTCGAGCCTGATGAAGCAGATCTTGTTGTCCTTCTGCCAGGGGACGTAGTCCGAGGGGCCTACGTGGATGTTTTCATCCGTCAGGGAACCGCTCACGACGGACCTCACCGACTCGGTCTTGGATATCTTCTTGGAGGAAAGCCTCTTCCTGTTGAGCATGTTGAGGAAATCCGTGTTGCCCCCCGTGTTGATCTGGTAAGTCCTGTCGAGGGAGACGCCCCTGTCGGCAAAGAGCTTTGCGAGTGCCCTGTGGATGATCGTTGCACCGAGCTGCGATTTTATATCGTCCCCGATTATGGGTATGTTTTTTTCCGTGAACCTGTTTGCCCAGCCGTCATCGGACGCGACGAACACGGGAATGCAGTTAGCCATGGCGATACCGAGTTCGAGGCAGATACCGGCGTAGAACTCGGTGGCCTTCTGGGACCCGACGGGAAGGAAGTTCACGAGTATTTCGGCACCAGAATCGTAAAGGATCTTTTTCACGTCGTCCGGCTCCCGCATCGAGGGAAGGAATACCTGATCTTCGGGGTACTCTGCCATGTGGTCGGGGAACCCGTCCAGGAGAGGGGACATGTAAACCTGACCGTTGTCGTTTTCAAAGTCGCTGAAGAAGACGGGGGTGGAGTTGGGCTTTGCAAAGATCGCCTCTTTCAGGCTCCTTCCGACTTTTCTCTCGTCGATGTCGAATGCGGCGACGATATCTATGTCTCCCGGGCCATAGGGGCCGATATGGCTGTTAATGAGCCCCCTTAGCTGGCCACGTTCGTCTGCCTTCTTCCCTCCCAAGTTCCGGTAATATTCGACGCCCTGGACAAGGGCGCTCGCACAGTTTCCGACTCCTACGATAGCAACCCGAATGTTTCCCATTTCACGTTCCTCGAAGATTTAGTGTTCCGCCGACACATTATTTGATTCGTCTTTGTCTATGGGGGATTCCTCGCCAGATGGAAGCTGGCTGAAGCAAACCCAGCACGCGGGGGGGGAAAGGCCTGATTTTTTGCGCCGCTCTTCTCCGATGAAATTCTGGGCGCCGCATCTTTCACAGTACACGATCATGCAGTCAAAGTACTTTCCACGGGGGCAGCAGATCCTGCCTGACCTCTATCAATGCCGTTCCCCGCCTCTTTTTCGTGCTTTCCAGCACTACCCCCAGTTCTTCCGGGGAATCGGCTCTATTATAGTCGATTCCAGATGCAGCGCAAATATTTCCGAAGTCAGGATTTTTCAGGTTTACGCCAATTTTTTCCAGACCTCCCCATTTTTCCCACTCCCGGAGCACTCCGTAGCCGGAATCGTTGAAGAGAATGACCGTGATGTCGAGGGGGTATTCGGCCGCTGTCTGGAGCTCTGCGGCGAAGTAGGGAAAGTTGCCGTCTCCTGTTATGACATACGCACGTTCCACCCGGGAAGCGGTGAGGGCCCCTATCGCAGCCGGGAGTGCAAAACCGAGGCTGTTGCTTCCCGAAGGATAGTGGTAGAGCCCGGGTGCTTTCGACCCGAAGAGGTATCTCATCCAGTAGGAGATTATGGTGGGGTCGGTGAAAACGTGAGCGTCACCGGGGATCTTCTCCTCCATTGTGGCGACGTACGCTGTCTCCGAGGGGTAGCTTGCGTGCGCAAGCCGGAGATGTTCTCTCCGTGCTTTTGCGAGGATACCCGGCAGCTCGCTCCCCCCCTCGTTCCCGTGAGGGTCGACGGCGGCGAGGAAATCCTCTGCCGTGCACTGAAGGTGATGCACCTTTGTTCCCGGCAGCACGGGGGGCGAGGGATCCAGGTTTACGTGCACGATTTCCGGCGGAAAGGGCCCCTTCCTGTTGCCCGTGGAGATGAGGGAAAAGGAGGTCCCGAGGGCGATCAGAATGTCTCCCTTCCCCATGACCTCTCTGGCCGTGGCCTGCCGGTATACCCCTCCCGCCAGCCGGTGTGTCTCCGGGATAGCCCCTTTTGCCGTTATCGTCGTAAAGAGGGGGGCATCGATCGTTTCGGCCAGGCGGAGGAGTTTTTCCCCGCACCCGGGGAAGATGGCCCCGTATCCCGCCAGGATGACGGGCCGGCGCGCCCGGTTGATCAGGTTTTCGGCCCCTTTCACCATGTCCGGAGAGGGTGGTGCCGGTTTTCGGGGTGTCAGGTCCGGTGCCGGCGCCGCCGGTTCATAGTGCGTGAGCACATCGACGGGAAGCTCCACGTAGGAGGGTTTCACGGGAGGGGAGAGAGATGCCCTCACCGCATCCGCGAGGAGCCTGTCCGCTTCTGAGGGGCCTTCGGGGAAAAACGCTGCGTCGATGATGCTGGTGGCCGATGCGGCCTGCCCCTCGAATTCGTGCAGGGCTTTCGCCCCGAGACCCCGTGCGTCCCGGTGGACCTGTCCGGAAACAAAAACGACGGGGGTGCCCTTCACTTTTGCTTCGAGCATCGCGCAGGACCCGATGAGGAAGCCCGGCCCCGGGGTCAGGAGACAGAAGGACACGCCCCCCGTTGCGCGGGAGTAGCCTGTCGCCATGTAACCGGCGCAGAGCTCTGTCCTCGCGGGAACATAGAGGTTTCCGAGCCCCGCCCGGGAGATCTCTCTCAAAAGGCGCATCACATGGGTTCCCGCCACACCGAAGACGGGGGCGCCCGTTCTCTCCAGTATCCCTACGAAAGGAAAGGCCAATGTCTTTCCCATCCTCAAAAAGTTCCTTGATTTTGACCGGCTTTGAGTGCTTAAACTATTTTTAGCGAAACGCTGCGCAAATGCAACAAACAGCTTCAGGAGCACGGAGGGAGATCATGCAGATCGAAAAGGGGACGGACAAGCTCGTCAAGACGATTCGACTGATGATAAAGGATTCGCCGGGCTATCTTGGACGTCTTGCTACCGCAATCGGGGACATGGGAGGCAACATCGGGGACGTGAAGATCAACCGGTTCGGCATGGAGTACAACACCCGCGACTTCACCGTGTTCGTCGATGACGAGGCACACCTGGAGCGGGTCCTCGAGGCAATCGGAAAGGTCGAAGGCGTCATCATCTCCGATGTTATCGACCTCGTCCTCGAGCTCCACCGCGGGGGGAAAATTCGCGTGAAATCGACCGTGACGATCGATGGCGTCAGTGCGATCAGAAAAATTTACACCCCCGGCGTGGCAAAGGTGTGCAAGATGATCCAGAGCGATCCCGATTCGGCATATGACTACACCTCTATCGGGAATTCCGTTGCTATAGCCACGAACGGGTCGGCCATTTTGGGCCTGGGAAATATCGGGGCAGTGGCGGGAATGCCCGTCATGGAGGGCAAGGCGGTCCTTTTCGACTATCTCGTGGGGATAAACGGGATTCCCGTTCTCATCGAGTCCGATGACCCTGAGGAGATTATCGCCGTGCTGGCAAAAACCGCCTGTACCTATGGTGCCATCAAGCTGGAGGATATCAAGGCCCCCGACTGTTTCCAGATAGAGGACAGATTGACGGAGCTCCTCGATATCCCCGTGATGCACGACGACCAGCACGGAACGGCCGTGGTGGTCCTCGCGGCTCTTATCAACGCGAGCAAATACGTGGGGATGATGATCAAGAACGATATCGTGGGCGTCGTCGGCCTCGGTGCTGCCGGGATGGGCATATCGAAGCTCCTTCTTGCCTACGGGGTGAGGAAGCTGCTCGGTACCGATCTGAGCGAGCAGGCAATGGAGATTTTGCAGGACAAGGGTGGCGAGCCGACAAGCCTCGAGGAGATCATGCGCGAATCAGATATCGTCATCTGCACCACCGGTGTTGGCGGCCTGATAAAGAAAGAGATGATCCGGAAGGGCCAGGTTATCCTCGCTCTATCCAATCCCTTTCCGGAGATAACACCGGAGGATGCGAAGGCCGCCGGGGCGTCTTTCGCCGCCGACGGGAAGGGGGTCAACAATGCCCTCGCCTTCCCCGGAATTTTCCGGGGGGCGCTGAATGCCCGGGCAAGGAGGATAAACAACAGGATGAAGCTTGCGGCGGCGAAGACGATCGCGAAATTTGCAGAACCGGGTGAGCTCGTGCCCGGGATACTGAATATCGAGATGCATTCGGAAGTGGCAAAGGCCGTCGAGAGGGCAGCCTTTGAGTCGGGAATTGCAAAGCCGAAGCCGGACATCATCGGCGAGGATTGAACGCCGGTTCCGCGCCCCGGCAAATCAGCAAAAAAGTTCAGGGTTCAGGGTTTCCCCCGGCGAACCCCCGGGTTCGCTGACTCATTCCTTCCTTCTTATCTTCAGCCTGATGAAGATGTCGTAGGCCAGGAGACAGGCGGTTATCAGGATGAGACCCAGAATGAGAGCCTGGAAGGGAAACTTCATGCCAGAGCGGTGAATCGTCATGTCGTCGATGTTTATCTTCACCGTCTTTAAGACGGGGTCCGGCGAGGGAATCTCATAGAGGAGCGACACGGCTGCGGAGAGGGTTTCAGATCCTTTCTCGAGGGGGAACTCCAGCGTCAGCATCCTTTTCTCTTTCGGGCCGATCCGATTGTCCTTGAGGACCGTGCTGGCGTTCAGGAACATGTCGGCTGCGGAGCTTATCGGTTTTCCCTCCCTGTTCCCGAGCACGCGCTCGATGAACACCTGCTTTTCGCCGATCACCTCTCCCCGGTCGCCGTTTAATCTCGCGTTTACGATGAGCCGGTGCGTGGGAATTCCCGTGGGGACCTTGTGGCCTGACCTGTCGTTGAAGAGCTCGATCTTCAGAATCGCCTCGTTTTTTCGGGACCTGAGAGTTCCCGTCATCGTGATGGCTTCTCTGATCTTTTCGGGGTAATACCCGCCCTGCATCGTGTGGTCCGGGGGCCCCTCTTCATCGGACCCGGGAAATAGTTGCGGGAGGTGGCAGAATTGACAATGAATCCCCTCGCCCCGGTAGAAACTCTGCTCCCACTCGGAGTAGGTGGTGAGTACGGGCACCCCGTTCTCATTGGTGAACTCGTGGCATCCGGCGCAGAATTTTGAATCGAGGAGAAGGGGGGAAAACTCGGTTTCGTGGTAGGGGCTCCTGGCATTGGCAATGGGGCCTCTTTTCGTTCCCGGCGTATTGACGAACCGCGGGAAGTCATTGCCGATGGTGACTTCCTTCACGGTGTGACAGAAGTCGCAGGTGATGCCTTCCCCTTCGGAAATACCCTCTTTTTTGTAGCCTTTCGGAATCGTTGCGATAGGGTTGTGGCAGAAGCGGCACAGCGACGCCCTGTCGGGGCTTGTGGATTGGGTTGCACGGTATACTTTCCCGAAGTTCGGTTCGGTGAAGGAATTGGAGTGCCGGGATGATTTCCACTGGTCGTAGATTACCCCGTGGCACTTCTTGCATATTTCCGCAGTCTCGAAGCCCTTCTCACCGGAGTAGGAGAGCGGGGGCAGCGAGGAAAGAAGCAAAAAGATGAACAAAAGAGGGAAAGCCCGTTTCATGGGGAAAAAATTCTCTTAAATTTTACGTGATTTTACTCTATTCTATTTTAACATTCAAGGTTTCCCCCTATAGGAGGCATATTCGCCTTGAAGAAGGTAAGGGACGATATTACGCCTTTCCTCGTCATGGAGATCATGGAGGAGGCCTTCGAACTCGAGAAGGAGGGAAGAGACATCATCCATCTCGAGATCGGAGAGCCCGATTTCGACACCCCTGAGGTGATCAAGAAGGCGGCGATCAAGGCGATCGGCGATGGCATGACCAATTACACCCACTCCCTTGGAATCCTCCCGATGAGAGAGGCGGTTGCAGAGCACTACCTGGATAAGTATGGCGTGTCCATTTCTCCCGACAGGGTGGTGGTGACCAGCGGCACCTCACCCGCGCTGCTCCTTATCTTCTCGTCCATCGTTTCTCCGGGTGACGAGGTGATACTGACCAACCCCTGCTACGCCTGCTACCCTAACTTCGTCAAATACGTCGGCGGGGTTCCCCGGTTCATAAACGTGTACGACAGGGACAACTATGAGCTCGATGTGGAAGGGGTAAAAAAGATTCTCGGCAGGCGCACGAAGGCCATCCTGATCAATTCTCCCTCGAATCCGACAGGGACGGTTATTTCAAAGCAGAAGCTCAAGGAGATAGCCGGCCTCGGGATTACCGTGATCTCCGACGAGATCTATCACGGCCTGGTGTACGAAGGTGACGAGGAGACCATCCTCTCCTGCGGGGATGAAGCATTTGTCCTGAACGGTTTTTCCAAGGCATATGCTATGACGGGATGGCGGCTCGGATACCTCATCGCCCCGAAAAAATATGTGCGTACAATCCAGATACTGCAGCAGAACCTCTTTATCTCCGCCAACGACTTCGTTCAGCATGCCGGCGTCGTGGCCATCAGGGAGGGGAGACCTTACGTGGAAGAGATGAAGAAGGTTTTCGACTCCCGGAGAAAAGTGATGATAGAGGAGATAAAAAAAGTGGGATTTGCCGTCCGGAGCGAGCCGAAGGGGGCGTTTTACGTCATGGCCGGTATCAGGGATTTTTCCAAAGATTCGCTTTCCTTTGCCTTCGAACTGCTCCGGGAAGCAGGCGTGGGCGCGACGCCGGGGGTCGATTTCGGTTCCAACGGGGAGGGTTTTCTCCGTTTCTCTTACGCAAACAGCGTCGAGAACATCAAGGAGGCATTCAAAAGGATCGGGAGTTTCCTGGAAAGCAAATACGGCAAAGTCGGAAAGGGAGGTTGAAGGTATGATTATGGCAGAGTTCAGCATTTTTCCCGTGGGCACCGGTGAAAGCCTCAGCCCGTACGTTGCGCGGTGCACGAAAATTATCGAGGAATGCGGGGTGAAGAATCAGCTGCACGCGATGGGCACTATCCTCGAGGGGTCCTGGGATCAGGTTTTCGGGGTGATCAAGAGATGCTTCGAGGAGCTCGAAAAAGACTGCCCGCGGATCTCCCTGAATATCAAAGTGGATTTCCGCAAGGGCGAATCCTACCGGATGGATGCAAAGGTAAAGGCGGTTCTCAGCAAGATCTGAGAAGACATTCATGGCAATTGAAAACCTTTTACATTGGGGCGCCTACGTACTCGGGTCCTATCTCCTCGGGGCGGTTCCCTTCGGGCTGATCGTGGCTTTCCTTGTCGGGGGCGGTGTAGACCCCCGGGAGGTGGGTTCGGGAAACATAGGCGCAACCAACGTTGCCCGGGCAGTGGGCAAAATAGGCGGGGCTCTCACCCTCATCCTCGATGCGGCGAAAGGTTTTGTCCCCCTCTATCTCGCCCGGCGGGCGTTTCCCGAAAACTATTACGCCATCGTTTCCCTCTGCGCCGTTGCGACATTTATCGGCCATGTCTTCCCCGTATACCTCAGGTTCAAGGGGGGAAAAGGTGTTGCGACAGCCGCCGGGATCATAATTTTTTTATCCCCCATTGCGGCCCTGCTCCTTTTCACGATTTTTCTCTTTGCCCTCTTTCTCACGGGCTATGTCTCCGTGGGCTCCCTTCTCTGCGCCCTCTCCTTCCCCCTACTCATGGCTTTTCTCGGGCCCACGCCCCTGTACATTGCCATCGCCCTCTTCATTGCGGTAATGATATTTTTTACCCACAGGGAGAATATCAGGAGGCTGGTCGAAGGCAGGGAGAACAAGTTTCTCGGAAAGAAGAGATAGGCAAACCGGGTTCGATTTACAGTTTGTCCAGGTTTCTCTTCTGCCTGCGCTTTTTTTTCGACAGTCTCCGGGAGACCCCTTTCGTCGGTTTCCTCTCCCTTGCCTCTTCCTCGTCTTCACGTACCCCTTTTGTGGAACAGTAGTGTGCCTGCTCCACCTTCCCGGCAAACTCATCTACCCGCACATAGGTGCTGTTGAAGGGCGTTATTCTCGCTATGAGGCCCGCATCGCTCGTCACCACGAAAGCGCCCTCCCGTAAACTTTTCGCCAGTCTGGCTATCCTGTCGTCTGCGGACTCGGGAGGCGAGGTGAATACTGCTTTCACCCACTTTTTTGCGACGGCCCCTCCCGGGGTGCCTCTCTTTCCGTCGAAGACAACGAGGATCGAGAGTTTTTTCAGCTTCCCGTATTCGGAGAGCTTGGCGAGGAGTTCCTCTCTTGCCTCCTCGAGGTTTTCCTCCCCGGAGAACCCAAGGTGGAAAAGGAGGTTGTAACCATCGACGACGAGTTTCATGCCCGGTAGATTGTCCGTGCCAGTTTCTATTTTCCCGCCTTTCCAGAAAAGGGGGCGGGAAGAGTTTGCGAAAACAATCATAGCGGAAACAAGCCCGTTTGAAAATATCCCCGTAGCAGCACCGGCCTTTCTCCAATTCCCTTTTCACCCGTATCCCGCGAAGCGCCTGCGCGTGCGGGTTTGCTGTTGACCAGATTTGTTTCACCCCCTGACAGGTTAATCTGACCGGGGGCGTTATGTTCGGAAGCGGCGGCCGAATATTTTCCCTATACTTTTGTGGAAATCCGATATAATCTTTTTCATAACGATTTAAGAGAGTTGCTTAAATATTGGGCATTTACCTGTCTGTTTTTTGTGCATCCCCGGCAGCGGAACAATCTTAAAAAAAGAGCCGGAAACGTTGCAATAATAGTTAGATCGGAAATATCCATTAAGAAACGGGGTGTTGTCACATTTTTCGGGGGCAAGGTTTTTTTCTGTCTCTGAGGGCACGGTTTTTGTTCAACAGAAAAATGCACCACCGAAGGAGGATTTATGAGAAAGATCGAAGCGATCATCAAACCCTTCAAGCTCGATGAGGTGAAAGAGGCTCTGAACGAGATCGGGATACAGGGAATGACGGTTGTCGAGGTGAAGGGATACGGAAGGCAGAAGGGGCACACCGAACTCTACCGGGGCGCCGAGTACGTCGTCGATTTTCTCCCGAAAATCAAGGTAGAGATCATCGTCCAGGATGAGATGGTGGAGAAGGTCATCGAAACGATAGAGTCGGCGTCGAGGACGGGGAGGATAGGCGATGGAAAGATTTTCATCACCGATATCGCCGATGTCATCCGGATAAGGACGGGAGAAAGAGGAGAGGACGCAATATAAAACGCATTTACGCATAACTTCAACAGGAGGTTGTTTACATGACGCCGAAAGAGATTATCGAGTTTTGCAAGAAGGAAAAAGTGGAGATGGTCGACCTCAAGTTCATGGACTTTCTCGGCCTGTGGCAGCACTTCGCCGTTCCCGTTTACGAGCTCAAGGAAGATTCATTCGAGGAGGGCTTCGGTTTCGACGGTTCCTCCATAAGGGGATGGCAGCCCATTCACGCGAGCGATATGCTCGTCATCCCGGATTCCAAAAGAGCGGTCATCGACCCGTTCATCAAGAGGAAGACGCTTACCCTGATCTGCAATGTCTACGACCCCATCACGAAAGAGGCATACACCCGTGACCCGAGGAACATTGCGAAAAAGGCCGACGCCTATCTCGAGTCCACCGGGATCGGTGATACCGCCTATTTCGGCCCGGAAGCGGAGTTTTTCATCCTCGATGACATACGGTACGCCTGCGAGAGGCATTACGCTTTTTACCAGATCGATTCGATCGAGGGACAGTGGAACACGGCAAGAGAAGAGAACCCGAACCTCGGTTACAAGCCGCGGTACAAGGAGGGCTACTTCCCCGTTCCTCCCACCGATTCTCTCCACGATGTCAGGGACGAGATGGTGCGGGTCATGGAAAATATCGGCATGAAGATCGAAGCACAGCATCACGAGGTTGCCTGTGCCGGCCAGGGCGAGATCGACCTCCGGTTTGCCCCCCTCGTTGAGAGCGCCGACAACCTCCAGTGGTACAAGTACATCGTGAAGAACGTTGCCCGCCAGCACGGTAAAACGGTTACCTTCATGCCGAAGCCGATTTTCGAGGACAACGGCTCCGGCATGCACACCCACCAGTCTATCTGGAAGGGCGGCAAGCCCATTTTCGCTGGTGAAGAGTATGGCGGCCTCTCCAAGGAGGCACTCTACTATGTGGGGGGTATCCTCAAGCATGCCGCTGCAATCTGCGCGTTCACCAACCCGACGATAAACTCCTACAAGAGGCTCGTCCCGGGCTTCGAGGCTCCCGTCAACCTGGCATACTCGAGCAGGAACAGGTCGGCGGCGGTGAGAATCCCCATGTATTCACCATCCCCCGCCGCGAAGAGAATAGAGTACCGCACCCCCGACCCATCCTGTAACGGGTACCTTGCCTTTGCGGCCATGCTCATGGCCGGCCTCGATGGGATACAGAACCGCATCGACCCGGGAGACCCCCTGGACAAAGACATCTACTCCCTCTCTCCCGAAGAGCTCGCGGGCGTTCCCCAGACACCGGCATCACTGGATGAAGCCCTGAGCGCGCTCGAAAAGGATCACGAATTTCTCCTGAAGGGAGACGTATTCACGCCCGACGTGATCGAGATGTGGATCAGCTACAAGATGGAGCACGAGGTCAAAAACATCAATTCCAGGCCCCATCCGGCCGAGTTCATGCTCTATTTCGATTGCTGACGGCCCTGGTGATTTCTGCCGAAGGCGGGCCTCTCTGGCCCGCCTTTTCTTTTTATATGTTCCTGGCTCGTGATTTTCCCCCTCAATCGTGCGGTTTGCCACCTTGCCGGCCAGGTATGCAAAAACAGGTAATTTTTACGGGCGCTTCAAGGTCCGGGACGGGTGGTTATTGACACGGGCCGGTTCAATTTTATACTCTTCCTCGTATGAGAATTTTCCCCCCTCATCGGGCTGCCGTCATATCGTGCATCATGATCCTTTTATTATCCTGCGGCGGCGGCGGCGGGAGCGGGAGCATTTCGGTTA
>JBFFNJ010000003.1:0-32563 GCA_041563215.1 Candidatus Deferrimicrobia bacterium
ACAAGCAAGGTTATCTGCTTATTTCCTTCGGAAAGGGATATTTCCGCGACCTCGCCGTCAATCTTCAGGACGCTTTTGTCGCGAAGGGCCAAAACGTCTTTGTCGAAGGTGCCCTTCAGGTTTCCGCTCGCGTGGTAGACCCGGTGGTCGTCGCCGATTCGAACGAAGGTGTGGCGGTGGGAGGGCGCCGTCTTCCCGATGTCCATCTTTCGCAGTGCGCCCCGGGGGCCGGCTATTTCCACGGAGGTCCTCTGGTTATCGTCAAGGTCGTAGATCCCGTAGTTCTTCGATTCAGAGGCGAGGGCGGTCAGCGTGGGGGAGCCTACCCCGTCGATCATGTCCTTGACCTGGGAGGGGTCGGCCGGGTATTTCTGGGGGAGTATCAGCCACCGCTCGTGATCCCGCTCGAGGGTTATCTCTGACGATCCCTTTCGTATCGTTATTTTCGCTATGTCCGGTGCGGCTATCTTTTCCAGCGCCGGCAGCGCGTAGTGCGTCTTCCCTCTCTTCTGGAGAAAGATATAGAGCGACAGCGCCGCGATGACCGCAATCAGTATGAAAAGCTCTCTTTTCACCTTCATGATCCGCGCCCCCGTCACGCTTTCCCGAACATTTCCTGGACCATCCGTTTTCGCGACTTCCGCCTGAACCAGACAAAGAGCCCTGCGATGACCACGATCACGGGAAGCCCCACGATGTTGGCCGTCTTGACGAAGGTCCTCGTTGCGGGCCTCACATCCGTCAGGGGGTTGAACCGCTGGGCCTTGGTGCGCATCAGGGCGTTGTCCTCCCGGTCGTTTGCGTAATCGATGACGTTCATGATGAACTGGGCATTCGGGCTCCTGCCCTCGTCGTCTATGACGTTGTTCTTCAGGATTTCTGCGGTGCCGATGAGAAAAATTTTCCCCGGCTTGCCTTTTTCGATGGTTTCGGCCGTGGTCAGGAGGGTGGGTGTAACGCCGCCTTTCGCCTTATCGGCAGCACCCTTCCCGGCCGTCCCTTCCCCCTCGGTCTCCTCCTCCTTCACCGGGACGGGCCTGCCGGCAAAATAGCTCGGGAAGGGGCCTTCGAGGGTATAGGCGATGGCCATCTGCCGGTATGCATGCTCCTCCGTTGGCGGTTGCATGAACAGGGGGTTTTGGTTTATCCCTTCCGCCATTTCCCAGGATCTTTCGGAGGAAGAGAAGAGCTTTTCCGCCTTGAGGCCGGCTTTCTTTATTTTTTCGTCTTCTATCTCCACCGGTGATGCCTTCAGCATGACCAGGCCCTTGATGTTTTTCAGAAAGGGTACGTCATTGTTGATGAACTCGCCTTTGATGATCGGCGCGAAGTAGATGGGCCGCTCTCCTCCGCCAAAAGCCCGTGAGATGCTCTGCTTGAAGCAGTTTTCATCCATGACGTAGGACTTTTTGACCGTTACCCCGTAATGGGCCAGGAGCTTTTCCAGCCCCGTCTCGATTGGCCTGGAAGCAGCCGGTCCGCCTCCCATCGCCATCCCCCCCTGTGGTGCCGACTCTTCGAAGGGGTCGAGGAAGATAGCGAGGTTTCTCCCCTTCATCAGGAACTGGTCGATCTGGTAGAGGTCATAGTCCGTGAATGGCTCTCGGGGGCCGGCGATGATGAGGGAGCGCAGGCCCTCGGGGATACCCTCCTCTTTGAGTTTCACCGGGGTGACCGTGTACTCCGCCGAAAGGAGGCTGCCGAACCGGGACAGGGGCTCCGTCCCGGGCTGGCCGAAAGCACCCTGCGTGGTTTCGAGGGGATGGGAGCCGTGGTCGGCGAGGTACCCGATCTTTTCGTTGACGTCGATTATGTTTTCAATGGTGTTTTCTATGTCCCCCGAAAGCTCCTCCATTTCCGCGAGGAGGTACTGGGTTCCGAAGACGGGGATCCGGACCACCCTGATGATGGGGATCTCCTCTACCCTGTCGCCGTGCTCGACGATGATGCCCGCGTACCCGCTGTCTGCCGGTATCGTCCTGCCACTCCTGTCTTTGAATGCCTCCCACCTGAGGGAGAGGATGTTGTATTCTTCCGCCTCCTTCCTGCCGTCTGCATCCCGGCTCGGATCGAGGTGCGTAAATGCGAGCCTGCCGTAGTTCTTTTCGTTCAACCGGGAAACGAGCTTCTCTGTTTCACCCGGGAGATCGGAAAGGCCGGGAAGGTTCATGTAGGGGGCCACGACCTCGAGGGAGGAGGAGAGGAACAGCTTTACGGAGATATTTTCCTTCAAGGACAGGAGGGCGCTGATCTTGTTGTTCATTTTCCTGATCGTCGATGTTATCTGGAACTCGAGCCCCTCCGTGGAGGTGATCGTGGGAATGGTTTCGATGATGTCGCCGTGTATGAAAACCATCCCCATGTGGGCCGTCTGAAACTTTACCTCGTCCTGCTCTATTTTCTGTATCTGTACGGGAAAAACACCGTAGTTCCGGGCGGCCTCCTGGTTTTGCCGGGCCCTTTCGTCGCCATCACTGGAGACGTTGTAGAACGCGTAGTTGAAATATCTGTTTCCGGCCAGGGAATACTCCTGCAGCAGGTCGCCGAGGTAGCGCTCGATGTTGTTGTACGGCGCGGGGAGGTTGCCCGTGAAGAACACCTTGATCGTGAGGGGTTCTGAGAGGGTTGCAACGGCGTCCCTGCTCGCCCGGGACAGCGAGTAGACTCGGCTGGAGGTGAGGTCGACCCTGAAAAAGAGGGTGGCGCCGGCAACGTTTAGCAGGACCACGACGATGGCGTACATGAGGAACCGGTAATACCTGGTGAGGTTGAGGGCTCTTCTCATGGCTGGCTCCTCACGACTTTTCCTGAATAACCAGGTGGGTCAGGTAGAGCATGACGAAGCAGACGCTCAAAAAGTAGAGAACGTCCCTCGAGTCCAGTATCCCCCGGGAAATGTTCTGGAAGTGAAAATCGGCGCCGAGGAACTGGAAGACGCCGAGGGCGGCTTCGGGGAGGAAGAAGAGCATCTTGTCGACGAGGGTTGTGACGATGCAGATGGTCATCCCGACGATGAAGGCGATGATCTGGTTCCGGGTGAGGGAAGAGGCGAAGAGCCCGATGGCCGAGAATGCCGCGCCAAGGAGCATTGCCCCCGCGTACCCGCCGATCCACGGGCCGATGTCCAGGTCTCCCATGAAGGAGATGAAGATACCGTAGGAGAGGGTGGGGATGAGCATGAGGACGACGAAGGAAAAAGCGGCAAGGAACTTCCCGATGATGATCTCCGCGGAAGATACGGGCATGGTGGAAAGAAGCTCGAAGGAGCCCGTGTTGAACTCCTCGGAGAAGAGGCGCATGGTGACGGCGGGGATGACGAAGGAAAACATCACCGGAAGCAGGGAGAAGAAGCTCCGGAGTTCCGCCTGATTGAAGAGGAAGAAGGTGGAGAAGAAGAACCAGCCGGACAGGATGAGGAACAGGGAGATGACGATGTATGCGATGGGGGAAATGAAGTACCCCTTGAATTCCTTGGCGAATATGTGGGCCGCGTTTTTCATCGCTGGCCCTCCCGGGTCAGCTCCCGGAAAATCGTCTCGAGGGCCCGTGTATGCCTCCGAAATTCCAGAAGGAGCCAGTTCCTCTCCCTGATGATGCGGTAGATGTCGGGACGCAGGTCCCCTTCATTGCTGATGGAGAGGGAAAAGTCGAGGATCCCGTTTTCGAAGCTGTTCAGCGTCGTTTCCGTGACGCCGGGAAGCCCGTCGAAGGCGTTTTTGACCTCGAAAAATTCGGTGTTCTTCAGGGAAACGCTGACGGTGTATTCCCTTCCCGTTCCCTCTTTCAGCTCCTCAGTCGCCCCGTCGGCGACGATCCTGCCCCGGTTGATTATGATGACCCTGTCGCAGGTGGCCTCCACTTCGCTCAGGATGTGGGTCGACAGGATCACCGTCTTTTCCCTGCCGATTTCCTTGATGATGTCCCGGATCTCGACGATCTGGTTCGGGTCGAGCCCCGAGGTGGGCTCGTCCAGCACGAGTATCTCGGGCTCGTCCATCATGGCCTGCGCGAGGCCGACCCGCTGCTTGTACCCTTTGGAGAGCTCCTGCACGGGCTTGTGCATGACCTCTGAAACTCCGCACAGCCCGGCCACCTCCCCTATCCTTGATTCTTTCCTTTTTCCCGATAGCCGCCTCACATCGGCCACGAAGGCGAGGAAGTCGTACACCAGCATCTCCGGGTAGAGGGGGGCCGATTCGGGAAGGTAGCCGATCATTTTCCTGATTTCCAGCGGGTGCTCGTGAATGCTCAAGTTTTTCACGCTGATATTTCCCGAGGTTGGCTGAAGGAAGCAGGTGAGAATCCGCAGGGTTGTCGTCTTGCCGGCGCCGTTTGGCCCCAGGAGCCCGATGATTTCTCCCCGGGCAATCTTAAAGCTGATCCCGTCCACGGCGCGGACGCTGCCGTAGTGCTTGGTGAGCCCATCAATACGGATCATGGATCCCTCTCTTTCCAATGCGGTGCCGGTTTGCATTTTGGGTTCGTTATTGATGTCTGACCGGGTAGCGGCCCCTTTTTTCCATGATAGTGAGGGTTCGGGAGGAAAATTCCCGTTCCCGGTAATATAGTATACCCCCCTTTGGCCTGTCAAGCGGTGACACCTGCGGCTCCTTCGCTCCTAGATACCCGACGCCTCCCGGATGCTGCGGGCGATGGCCGAGATATCCTCGTCGCCGTATCCCCGGGCGATCAGTCCCGTCTCCGCCTGCGCAACGCTGGCAGCCACGGGCATAACGACGCCCAGCTCCCGTCCGATTTCAAGGGCGATGTCCAGATCCTTCCGGTGGAGCCGGAGCCTAAATCCCGGGGGGTAGGTGTTGTCGATCATGTTCCCGGACCGGTGTATGAGGGCCCAGGAGCTGGCAGCCCCGCCGGAGGTCGCCTGGACCACCTTTTCCATGTCGAGCCCCGCTTTCAGCCCCAGCGCGATACCCTCGGCAACGCTGAAGTAGGTTCCTGCCACGATGATCTGGTTGATGGCCTTGGTGAGCTGGCCGGTCCCCACCGGCCCCGTGTGGGTGATCGTGCTTCCCATTACGGCCAGCACCGGTCCCGCCCGTTCCACGTCTTTCGCCTCACCCCCCACCATGATGGACAGGGTTCCCTTCCTGGCCCCCTCCGAGCCGCCCGAGACGGGCGCATCGATCATCTGAACGCCCTTTTCCGCGAGCCTTTCCGCCATCCGCCGGGTGGCACGCGGGCTGATCGTGGACATGTCCACCACGAGGGCTCCCCGTTTCGCCCCGTGGATCACCCCTGCCTCTCCGAGGATGACATCTTCCACGTCGGGGGTGTCGCTGACGCAGGTGATGATCAGGTCGCAGCCTCCTGCCGCGTTACGGGGCGTCTGGGCCCGTGATGCCCCCTCTCTGGCCAGGGCCTCCTCCTTTTCTCTCGTCCTGTTGTGCACGGTGAGATCATATCCCGCCCTGAGGATGTTCAGGGCCATGGGTGCCCCCATGGTTCCCATGCCGATAAAGGCGACTTTCATACGCACCTCCTTCGCTTCTTCACACACGATAGTTGTATCACCCTCCGGGCCGGGAATCCAGCCGTCCCGTGGAGCCCGGTTTGCCGCGGCTCTTGCCCGCCGCCGATCCATTCGGGGCATCTCACGGGGCCGCACCGGTGTGCATCTTTCCGATTTCTCGAGCCGGGCAGTTCCGTGATAGTATTGGTGAAATGCTGGGCGGAGGTCTTTACCGTGGCGCCTGAGAATGGGGAAAAGATGGCAGATTTCAATGCCCATGTCTCCCTGGGGCGCACGGGCCTTGCCGTGAGCAGGCTCTGTATCGGGGCATCTTACGGGGCCCCCGCTGCGGCCCTGGAGAGAGCCTACCACGAGGGCGGCGTCAACTTTTTCTATTGGGGTGCCATCAGGCGCCGGAGCATGAGAGATGCCATACGGAACCTGGTGCGCCATCAGCGGGACCGTATCGTGGTAGCGCTCCAGTCCTACGATCACCTGGGGTACCTCATGGAAACATTCCTGAACAGGGGGCTGCGCGCGCTCCTGATCGAACGGGCAGACATCCTGATCCTTGGCGGATACAACAGGGTCCCGTCGAAACGGGTCATCGACGAGGCGGTGAGACTCAGGGATAAGGGGGTTGTCCGGTATCTCGCCCTGTCGGGCCACAACCGCGCCCTTTTCGGCGAGCTTGCACAAAGGGACGATCTTCCCATCGACGTCTACATGATCCGCTACAACCCCGCCCACCGGGGAGCGGAGGAGGATGTCTTCCCATACCTGCCCCGGGAAAACCGGCCCGGTATCATGGCCTTTACGGCAACCCGCTGGGGGAGCCTGCTCAAGGCGAAGCGGATGCCCCCGGGCGAGCGGCCTCTGACCTCATCCGAGTGCTACCGCTTCGTTCTCACGAGCCCGTACGTGGACGTCTGCCAGACGGGGCCGAGAAACGAAGGAGAGGTGGACGATGCCCTGGTCACTCTCGATGGGGGCCCCCTCACCGAAGCCGAGATGGCCCGGGTTTGCAGGATCGGTGATTACGTGTACCGGATCGGGAAGAGGTGAGGGCTGATCAGGGACGAACGTCTTCGCTGCTGCCGACCCGGGCCGCCTCCCATCCCAGGATCGCCTTCTTTCTCGCCGGTCCCCCGCCGTAGTTGCCGAAGGCCCCCGTCGATCTGATAACCCGGTGGCACGGGATGAGATAGGCGACAGGGTTCTGGCCCACGGCCGTGCCGACGGCTCGGGCGGCCCCGGGGAAACCGGCACTTTCGGCGAGATCACCATACGTGACCACGGCCCCGGGAGGTATGTGCAGCAGTGCCTCCCAGACCCGGATCTGCAGGTTCGTCCCCGCAAGGTGGAGGCTTAACGGGTATTCGCCCTCCCTCCGGTTCCGGGAAAAAATCCGCTCTATCAGGGGACGGGTACCCTTCCGGTCCTCCCGGAATGTTGCCCCGGGCCAGAGCAAAGTGAGATCGGCAAACTTCCGGTCAAACTCTCCCGGTGGAATGAACGTGAGCCTGGTAACCCCGCGCTCTGTGGCGGCGATCAGGCATTCTCCGAAGGGGCTGTCGTGAACTCCGTACCGGATGGTCGAACCCTCCCCGAAATTCTTCACCTCACCCGGCGTCATGGCGTGGACGCTGACCATGAGGTCGTGGAGGCGTCCGGGCCCCGACAGGCCCGCATCGATTGCCGCTTCGAGGACGGTTCGAGACCTCGAGAGGACCCGCCGTGCATATTCAGCGGTCAGGAATTGAAGAAACCTCTTCGGGCTGACGCCGGAAAAGCGCCTGAAGAGGCGCTGAAAATGGTATTCGCTCAGTCCCACGTGCTCTGCCACCTCGGCGAGGGAGGGCTGGCTCCCGGTTTTTCCTTCGAGGAAGCGTATCGCCTTTTCCACTCTCTCGTAATCCCTCGTCAGGGAGCTCTTTGCAACCGATTGCCGGCTCATGGTTCAATGGTGGGCGAAAGAGGGGAAAGAAGCAACCCGAATCTTGCTCTTTTCGCCGTTCCTGAAATTCGCAGCCGCTGCTCGTCCCGCCCGGGGCCGGCACCCGATAAATGGCCTATGACGAATTTACGCCGCGGGTTACAATGTCCTGGTAGAAGGGGTGTCATCTCAAACGAGCGGGAGGGAAGAAGGATGAAGAGAGTAGGGGGAGTTTTCCTGACGGTTTTCGCTCTTGTGCTTCTGTTTGCCGCCACCTCCGGGGCCGGCGTGATACTCGTTGACCGGAGCGGGAGCAAGACCCTCATATCCGGGGGCAAGTTCAAGGAGGTCTCGGAGGAGGATGCGCAGACGATGATCTTCGATGTGAACAGCGGTGTGCTGACCATCGTCGATCGTGAGCGGCAGGTTTACACCAGCGGGACGGTCGACGAGTTCTGCAGCGAGGCCTCCGGGGCGATCGGGGCAGCCATGGAGGGGATGAGCGAAGAGGAACGGGCGATGGTGAAGCAGTTCATGGAGATGGCGAAGCAGAAGAGAACGCAGGCTCCTCCCGATGTGAGGGTGACCGGAACGGGCAGCGGCGGTGAGGTTGCGGGGCTTCCCACGACGAAATACCGGGTTGAGGTCGACGGTGCGCTCTTCGAGGAGATCTGGCTCACCGACGACGAAACGATACTGAAAGAGTTCAGGAGCTTGAGCAAGCTTGCGGACATGACGTCGAAGATGGCCGGCTGCACCCTGGGAGAGGCGGGCCTGGATGTCTCGAGCTCGCCCTATGCCACGCCGCAGTTCAGGGAGCTCTTCACGAAAGGATATCCCCTGAAGGTGCGCTCCTACGGGGAAGGATCGGTGTCGGACCAGGAGGAGGTGGTGGAGGTCAGAAAAGAAGCCATCCCCGACTCAGAGTTCGATCCGCCCGGCGGGTACAGGAAGATCTCCTTCGGGGAGATGCTGCAGCAGGACAGGTGACGGCAAAACCGAAGGACGCTTGCCGGCATCTGAAATATACAGGGTGCCAGATTTCCCGACACGGGAAGGGAGGCGAGCGTGATCTGCCTGGTTTTCTATCGTGCCGCAGAAGGTTTCTCTAGGAGAGGTAACCTGTCCGGGGCATTTTGGCAGGGGATTCTCTTCCCTGAATTTCTGACGGGGTGTTTTCCGCTCGAAAGGATTTTTCTTCCCCGGTTCCCCCCGGCTGCCGTGGAGGTGGTGAGGCCGTGAAGATCCTCATCTACGGCGGCGGAGCGGTGGGGCTCGGCGTGGCGAGCTGCCTCATCAAGTCGGGCCAGGAGGTGGACGTCATCGCCCGTGATCAAACCGCCTCCCTCCTTTCCGGGGAAGGGCTGGCAAGAGAGGGGATCTTCGGCACCCACCATGCGGGGCCGGGAACCTTCCGCGCCTGTTCCTCCCTCGACGATCTTCCCGGGGGTGCCTACGACTTCGTCATCGTCAGCACGAAGGCCCACGATTCAAAAGAGGCGGCGCGGGACCTCTCCTCCCACCCCCGCCTGCTGGGAGACCGCGCCAACATCGTCCTGTTCCAGAACGGCTG
Organism: Candidatus Deferrimicrobia bacterium; assembly: GCA_041563215.1. GTDB lineage: Bacteria > Desulfobacterota > Deferrimicrobia > J040 > J040 > WVXK01. The sequence goes on from JBFFNJ010000003.1 coordinate 8,980, forward strand.
GGGAGGCGCCCAGCTGTTCACCGCCTTCTTCCCGGCCGAACGGGTCTTCAATGCCCGCGTGATTACCGGCTTTATAAGGCCCCGAAAGAACCGCGTGGTGGTAACCGTTCACGCCGACGCGATCCGTATCGGGAACCTGTTCGCCGACGTGCCTTCCGGGCTGGATGCCCTCTGTGAGGCGATATCCGCCGGGGGGATACCCTGTTCCGTGACCCCCTCTGTCGGCAGGGACCTGTGGGCAAAGATGCTCTACAACTGTGCCCTCAACGCGCTCGGGGCCATATTCGAGGTTCCCTACGGGGTGCTCGGCGCGTTTCCCCATACCCGGGAAGTCATGGGGAGGGTGGTGGAGGAGGTTTTCCTGGTCATGCAGCGCGCGGGCAACGAAACCCACTGGGAGTCTGCCACCGATTACCTCGACGCCTTCTACGGGACGCTGCTTCCGCCCACGGCCGAGCACGAGTCCTCGATGCTCCAGGACATCCGGGAGGGGAAAAAAACGGAGATCGATTTTTTGAACGGGGCCGTCGTTTCGCTGGGAAGAGATGCGGGCGTGGACACCCCCGTGAACCTGGTGCTGTGGGATATGGTGAAATTTTTGGAGGCGCGCTCCGCCTCCCGCTGAAGGACCCCGTTCACTACCTAACCTGCTGAAATAGGTTCACTTTATATGCTCGGCGACTTTCCGTGAAAAGTCGGGCAGGGGGGGAGTACGGCCGGGGGAGCCTGCCAATTTTGTGGAAAAATTCCTCAATATAATATATATTTAATTATAGTGGAAAGCCGGATCGAGGGAGGGCGGTCCCGCCGTGAAAGACTTGAAATGGCACAAAAGTATCGGATTTAAAAGTGTAATGTCTGTGGGAATCACCGCCGTCCTCGTCAACGGCCTGTTTGGATACCTGACCCTCGCCATTCAGGAGCGGCATTTAAACGATACCATCCTGCGATCGGCCACCCAGATGAGCGAGACCATAGAAAAATCCATCAAATTCGACATGCTCGAGAACAGGAAGGAGAATGCCTACCGCATAATGCGGACGATAGCCGACCAGGAAGGGATCGATCGCGTGAGAATCTACAGCAGCGAGGGCAAGATCATATTCTCCACCGACAGGAGAGAGTTCGGGTCGATGGTGGACAAGAAAGCCGAGGCGTGCTATGGCTGCCATACCGAGGAGAAGCCGCTGGAAAAGCTTACCACCTCAGCTCGGAACCGAATCTTCACCTCCCCCGCAGGCTTGCGGCTTCTCGGCATCGTCAACCCCCTCTCCAACGAGAGTGAGTGTTTCTCTGCTGCCTGCCACTTCCACCCCGAGTCGCAGAAGGTTCTCGGCGTCATCGACATCACCATGTCCCTCGAGGAGATAGACAAGGAGATTGCCATAACCCGGAATCGGGTCATTTTGTCGAGTGCGCTTTCCATCATAGTCATATCGACGATCATCGCGATTATATTCATGCGCCTCATCGGCAGGCCCGTCCGGGAGATCATCAAGGGGCCAAGGAGGGTTGCCGGCGGAGACCTGGAGTACATGATACCGATTGCCACGGACGACGAGATGGGGTTTATCGCGCAATCCTTCAATCGCATGACCCAGAACCTGAAAAGGGCAAACGACGAAATCCACGACTGGATCAGGACCCTGGAGAGCAAGGTCGAGGAGAGGACGAAAGAGCTCAACGAGGCGCAGTTTCAGCTCATCCAGTCCGAAAAGTTAGCCGCCATCGGAAAGATCGCCGCCACCGTCGCCCACGAAATAAACAACCCCCTGAGCGGCATCTTCACCTACGTGAAGCTCATGCAGAGAAAGATTGTCGAGGGGCACGTGGGAGATGAGGACATCGAGAAATTTGGCGGGTACCTCTCGTCTATGAGCAGGGAGATCGAGCGAACCAGGTCCATCGTGGGGGACCTCCTCGACTTCACCCGGCCCAAGGAGCCGTCGAGAATAGAGACCAACATAAACAGGGTCATCGATGAGTCGGTCAGGCTCATCACGAACGAGATCCGTATCAGCAACATCAGGCTGGAAAAGAGCCTGGAGCACCTTCCTAAAATCATGGTTGACCCCTCCCAGATCCAGCAGGTCTTCATAGACACCATGGTCAACTCCTGCCAGGCAATGGAGGAAGGAGGGCTTCTCACGATACGCTCATTTTATCTTTCCGAGAGCGACGAGGTGGTCGTTGAGATCATCGACACCGGGGTGGGGATCTCGCCGGAAAATCTGTCGAAGATATTCGATCCCTTCTTTACCACCAAGACCAGGGGAACGGGTCTGGGCCTTTCCGTCGTGTACGGGATCGTCACCCGGCACGGCGGGAAGATTGAAGTGGAGAGCGAGGTAGGCAGGGGGACGCTGGTGAGAATCCGGCTCCCGGCTGAAGCGGGGGAGAAACGATAGGAGCCAGGGCTATCTACATCAGGCCCATAGAGGCTGTTGACGACGATGTTGTCGGCTGGTTGCGACAGGATATAAACAGGTTTCTCAACCTGCCCGTGGAGGTGATGGAAATGATGACCGCATCTCCGGACTGCTTCGAGGAGAAGAGGAAGCAGTATAATTCCACGAAGATCCTGGGTGAGATGCTCCGGGAGATCCCCACCGATGCCCTGAAAGTACTCGGGATCATCGACAGCGACATTTCCATACCGATTCTCACCTTTGTTTTTGGCGAGGCCCAGCTTGGCGGTCAGGCAGCCATCGTCTCCCTGACCCGGCTCCGCCAGGAATTCTACGGCATGGAACCGAACCGGCATATATTTCTCGACCGTCTCCGCAAGGAGAGCTTCCACGAGCTCGGCCACACCTTCGGCCTCTACCACTGCGCGGAGGATGCCTGCGTCATGAGGCTATCGAGCACGATCTTCGACGTCGACAGGAAGGGGAGCACGTTCTGCAGGGATTGTTACCTGGCAATGTTTTCAAAAATGCAGGAAGGAGGGTGAGTGATGGAAAGGAAGGTACATATCATGATCGTGGACGACGAGGAGATCGTGCGCGAATCCCTGACGAGCTGGCTCCGGGAGGACGGGTACAGCGTGGAGGCCGTGGAGAGCGGTTTCAAGGCACTCGAGCGGCTTCCATCACGGGACTGGACACTCCTGCTTATTGACCTGAAGATGCCCGGGATGGACGGGATTCAGCTCCTGGATGAGGTGAAAAAGGTCCGGCCCGACCTGATGATGGTCATCATGACGGCGTATGCGACCGTCGACACGGCAGTGAAGGCGATAAAAAAGGGAGCCTATGACTATCTCGTGAAACCCTTCGAACCGGAAGACCTGTCGATTACGGTGAAGAAGATAATCGAGCACAAGAGTCTCATCGAGGAGAACATCTACCTCCGCAAAGAGCTGAAGAAGCAGTACCGGCTGCACGACCTGATCAGCAAGAATCACCGGATGATGGAAATATTCGAGCTCGTCAGGTCCGTGGCGAAGAGCAATTCCACCGTTCTGATTCAGGGGGACAGCGGGACGGGAAAGGAACTCCTTGCCCGGGCGATTCACGCCGAGAGCCACAGGAGGGATGGGCCCTTCGTTTCCATTTCCTGCGGCGCACTGACCGAATCCCTTCTCGAGAGCGAGCTCTTCGGCCACGAGAAGGGCTCCTTTACCGGTGCCGATGCGAAAAAGAGAGGGAAGCTCGAGCTCGCGCAGGGGGGAACGCTATTCCTGGATGAGATCGGCGATATAAGCCTGAAGTTGCAGATGGATCTCTTGCGGGTCCTGGAACAGAAGGAGTTTCGGAGGATCGGCGGATCGGACCTGATCACCATCGACGCCCGCATCGTGGCCGCCACGAACAGGGATCTGAAAAAGGCAATCGAGGAGGGGTCTTTCAGGGATGACCTCTATTACCGGCTGAATGTCATATCGATTCAGATTCCCCCGCTCCGGGAGAGAAAGGAGGATATCCCCCTCCTGGTCGAGCACTTCGTGGAAAAATTCAACGTGGAGCTGGAAAAGAGCATGACGGGGGTGAGCGAGGGAGTCATGGGTATGCTCATGGACTATGAGTGGCCGGGAAACGCGAGAGAGCTGAGAAACGTGATCGAAAGGGCGATAGTCGTCGCGAAGGGAAAAACGATCTTGGAATCCGATATCAACCTCCCGATCACCGCCCGTGGCCGGGTGGGGCGGGGGCGGTCCCTCGAAGATGTGGAGAGGGAGCACATCAGGCAGGTACTGCTCGAAAACAGGTGGAACATCAACAGGTCGGCACAGATCCTCAGCATCGACCGGGGAACTTTGTACAACAAGATCAAAAAATTCAACCTGAAAAGGGATACCTCGGAGCAGGTGAGCCACTGAGCCCGGCCACCCCTTGATGGGAAAACGGCATGTGTGGAAAATTTCCATACGGTGCTGTTTTTTTCAACTCGCTAACATCTTGATAATTATAGAGAAATGACGCTTCCGCGGAAAGTGTAGAATAAAGCCACAGATTCGTCCGGACGGCTTTCAGGCAGCCGCCCCCCTTCTTCCCTGAAATATCTATTGTTTTCAGGTGGTTGCAAAGTTATCGCGCCCATGTCCCGGGTTGGCACGGTCATTGCGAATGAAGAGAGTAGAAACGGTTGGTCGGGAGGCGAAAATGGGATACGCGATAATAGTCGTCACCTATCTCGTGGTTGCCCTGTTAGCGGCGACAAGAACCGGGCCCGCTGAAAGCGATGGAGCCGTGAGGGTACACCTTCCCTAGGCAGTGGCGTTATCTTCTCCTGCCAAAGGGATGCGGGTCGTCATTTCTGAAGGACAGGGGGTAGACATGAAAGGGGATACCTGCCCGTTTCTCGAAGTCAAGACGGTCATATATTGCAAGGCCTTTCCCGTCAAGAAGATGATACCCGTCGAGCGTCTCTCGTCTTCCCGGGGCCTCTGCGGGACCTCCCATTTCCAGGAGTGTTCCCATTTCAAGGAGGTAAGCTGCGCCGAGAGAGAGACGCAGAATGTCAGGGGGTTCCTCATCAAATCGGACTACTATTACCACCCGGGGCATCTGTGGGTCTCCTTCCCGGAAGACAGCGAAAACGACGTGAGGGTGGGAATCGATGATTTTGCCCAGAGGATCATCGGGAAAATTGACAAGGTTTCCCTCCCCCCGACGGGCACGGCCGTGAAGGAGGGAAGCGTATGCTTCCTGCTCCACTCCGGCAAGCGCAAGATCCGCCTGGCGGCTCCCGTGACCGGGATCATCAAGGAGGTCAACGAGAACCTTGTATCCCACCCTGCTGTCATCAACGAGGATCCCTACTGCGAAGGATGGCTGTTCAACGCAAGGCTGACCGGGGACGGGATCAAGGGCCTCTTCTACGGGAGCGCAGCTCAAAACTGGCTCAAGTGGGACGCCGAGCGGCTCATGAGGGTGTGCGCGGCAAACTTCGGCATCACGGCAACGAACGGAGGTGAGGCGGTTTCGAACATCAGCGCCCAGCTGAGCACGCAACAGTGGAGCAAGATCGTCGGCATTTTCCTGGAGTAGGGGTATGGATTGCAATAAAGGGGTCAACGCGAACCGGCAAAGGAGGTGAGAACAATGGTCCCCATCCTTGTCATATTGACATTTGCTGCCTTTATCCTGGTCCAGATTGCTCTCGAGAAGAGAGCCGAGGTGAGGGCAAGGGAGCTGGCGAGCCAGTACGGCGAATCTCCGGAGCTTGCCGTACCTCCACGGGTATCACCCGCCCTTTCGGGGTATGCGGTCCCGGAAGGCGTGTTTCTCCATCCCGGGCACACCTGGGCCCACCTGGGGCTCACGGGTGAGGCGAGAGTGGGAATCGACGACTTCGCCCGGATGATCGTGGGGGACATAGACGGTGTTCTGCTGCCGCGTGAGGGTACCCAGGTTGCGCAGGGAGGCAAGCTGTTTGCCCTGGTCAAGGGGAAGCGGGCGATCGATTTCGTGTCTCCCCTTGACGGTATCGTCCAGGTGGTCAACGATTACGTCGAACTGTCACCGGAGCGGATAACGAACGACCCGTACCAGTCCGGATGGATACTCGAGATCAGGCCCACCAATTTCGTAAAGAACATCAAGCGGCTCAGGATAGCTGCCGAGGCGGCCAACTGGTTCGAGAGGGAGATGGAGCGATTTTCGGAGTTTATCGACCGTCACATGGGACGGCAGCGGGAAGTGGGAGTGACCGCCCGTGATGGTGGCGCCTATCTTGCGGGCATCGTCGAAAAAATGGACGATGAGCTGCTCCAGAAGCTCGGGAGGGCCTTCTTCGGGCTGTAAGGGGAAGAAAAGGACCGTGTCAGGCCTTCCCCGGGATATGAGAGCGGTGATGGCGAAACCGGGAGAAAGGAGAGGAAGCAATGAGCGTGAAGAGGAGAGATTTCCTGAAGATCGCCGGATGCGCGGGGATGGCACTGCTCGGCGGAAGTGATGCCCGGGCCAGAACGAAAGAGCCGGATCCCGAGTTTTCCGCGATGCTCATCGACACGACGCTTTGTGAGGGCTGCCGCAGCTGCGAAGAGGCCTGCAACGAGAAGAACAGGCTCCCCGAGCCGGCGACGCCGTTTGCGGAGGGGAGCGTGTATGAGGGGAAAAGGGATACTTCCATCGGCGCCTACACGGTAATCAACCGGTTCCCGAACCCCCGCGATCCCGGCAGCCCCATATACGTGAGGAGGCAGTGCATGCACTGCAACCAGCCCGCCTGCGCGTCGGCATGCCTTGTTAAGGGGCTCGAGAAAACGCGGCAGGGGCCGGTCATCTATAACAAGGAGAGGTGCATGGGCTGCAGGTACTGCATGATATCGTGCCCCTTCGACATACCGAAGTTCGAGTATGACAGCCCGTCACCCTTTATCAAGAAATGCTCCTTCTGTTACGACAGGCAGCTGGTGGGGAAGATTCCCGCGTGTGCCGAGGCGTGCCCCACGGAAGCGACCCTCTTCGGCACCAGGAGGGAACTTGTGGAGGTTGCGAGAAAGCGCATATACAGGAATCCGGGAAAATACTTCCCCCACATATACGGTGAGCATGAGGTGGGGGGCACCGGCTGGCTCTACCTCTCTGCAATCCCCTTCGACCAGATCGGTTTCAGGACAGACCTGGGCGCGACGCCCTACCCTGAGCTGACGTCGGGTTTTCTCTACGGGGTTCCCCTGGTTTTCGTGCTGTGGCCGTCCATGCTGCTTGCCTTGAACCACTTTTCGAGAAAGAAGGGGGAGCGAGGCGATGAAGAGAAAGAATGAAGCGAGGAAGGGCAATCCGGGGCCGGCGCCGATGCTTCTTCAGAAGGCAGGAGAGTTCATCCGCTTTTTTCTCGGCGAGCTCAGGCCGAAAGGGAGGGTGCTCACTCCCTTCAACGTCATCAGCGGGGCGATCATACTGCTCGGCGCCGTACTCGTCGTGATCCGCTTTGCCAGGGGGCTCGGCGCGGTGACGAACCTGAACCAGGATTACCCCTGGGGCCTCTGGATCGGTTTCGACGTGGTGACGGGAGTGGCCTTCGCCGGTGGCGCATACGTGCTCACCTTCGTCGTCCACGTCCTGCGGTTCAAGAAGTACGAACCCATCGTGCGGGCCACGGTTTTAAACGGATTTCTCGCCTATGTTTTCTACGCCGGCGCACTCCTCCTGGACCTGGGCCGCCCCTGGAACGTGATCAACCCGATCATCGGGAAAGCCTTCGGCCTCAGCTCCGTGCTCTTCCTGGTGGCGTGGCACTTCATGCTCTACATGATATGCGAGTTCGTTGAATTCGCTCCGGCCGTTGCCGAGTGGCTGAACTGGAAGAGGGTGCGCAAGTTCGTCATGAGCCTGACCATGGGCGCCGTCATATTCGGGATAACGCTCTCAACGCTCCATCAGTCGGGACTGGGGGCGCTCTTCCTCCTCGCACCGTCGAAGATTCACCCCCTGTGGTACTCGGGGAGCATACCCGTTCTCTTCTTCGTTTCGAGCATATTTGCGGGCCTTTCCATGGTGATCATCGAGAGCTCCATATCCCACAGGATTTTCAACAGCCAGATGGATGGCGAGCACCGGGCGTCCCATGGCGAGATCGTCCTGGGACTTGGGAAAGGGGCAGCCTGCGCCCTCTTCGTGTACCTGTTTCTCAAGATCATCGATTTTGTCCACGGCAGGCACTGGGACCTGATCGCCACGCCCATGGGGTACTGGTACCTCCTGGAGACGGTTGGATTCGTGCTCATTCCTGCGGGCCTGTTCGTTTACGCGGTGCGGAAAGAAAGCGTCCCCATGGTTCAGTTCACCGCTGTCCTGGCGGCAATCGGGGTTGTGCTGAACCGGCTCAACGTCTCCATCATCGCCTTCAAGTGGTACGAGCCGGTGCGGTACGTTCCCTCTTGGATGGAGGTGGAGATAACCCTCGCGGTTATCTTTCTCGAGATCTGGGTCTTTCGGTGGGTCGTGAACAGAATGCCCGTTTTGCGGAAGTACCGGGAACCGGAAGGTGAGCCGGTAAAAGAAGCGGAGGTGGTGAAATGGAGACCTTCACATATGTAGACATCTATGCGACAAAGGGAATCGAGTACATCATCGTCATTGCCTTTCTCTTCATCGTCGTTTTCTTCTGGCGCTTCATCTGGCCCCCCCTTCCGGAGGTGGCAGAGGAGGAACGCTTCCCTGGAGCGGCGGAATGGTTTCACGTTCCGGAGGGGTACTATTTCCACCAGGGGCACAGCTGGCTGCGAAGAGAGCGCCCGGACCTGGTAACCGTCGGGCTCGATGATTTCGCCCAGAAACTGCTGGGGAGGGCTGAAAATCTCCGGCTTCCCGGTTCGGGTGCCACCATCCGTCAGGGGGAGGTAGGGTGGAGTATAGATGTCGCTTCGAAGACCCTCGATATGCTCTCCCCCGTCGATGGGGAGGTCGTCGCTTTGAACGCCGAGGTGATGGAATTTCCCGAGATCGTCAACCAGGATCCCTACGGGAGGGGCTGGTTGATGAAGATCAGGCCCACGAGGCTCTCAGGGAACATCACCCACCTCCTCTCGGGAAGGCTGGCGAAGGACTGGGTCGAAGGGATCGTCGACTTTCTTCGGGAGAGGGTGGGGGGAGGCCTGGGGCCCGTGTACCACGACGGCGGACAGCCCGTATCGGGTATTGCCCGGGCCCTCTATGGTGACCGATGGCACGAGCTGGTTGAGGAGGTTTTTCGAACGGGGGAGGAGGTTTGAGCCGTGGGGGCACCGCCGGGAAGAGACTGCCGGCATGGAAGACACCGCCGCAAAATTCGATCGGGGATGCCATCGGCGTCATCCACCACTTATATCGAAATATATAATTTTTTTGATATTAATTGATTATCCGGCCGAAGATTTTGCCTGGCGCACCTGAAAATCCTTCGTGAAATCCTTGAGGAGGCCCATCGCCTTTTCCCGCAGCTCGGGCGGGACGTGGAAAAACCGTATTTCTATCGTTTTTGCTTCCGCCAAGGATAGTTCGAAGAGATCGGTGTCGAGGCCGAGGTTCAGCGCAATCCTGTTCGTCGCGGCAGCAAGGAGGTGCTTTTCCTCGATGATCGTCTCCCCCGTGGCTGCATAATCCCTTTCGACCCCCAGTATCTCGGCGAATTTCACGACCGCTTCGGCGCACGGTTCGATTCCCGTCGAAAGGGGTGTCAGGCAGAGATGAAAGTGCCAGGGGTCGGGCCAGTCCACACCGCAGTAGTACTTGATGAAACCCGCTTTTTCCCTGTCTACCTTCCTGATCTTCTCCCTGGCTTCGGCCAGCTTTATCTTCTCGGTGAGGGACAGGTGGCTTGCCCGGAGATCGGGGATGTCCGTCAACAGTATGTTGAGGACGCCCTTTATGTTCCTGAGAATGTCAAAGGCACCCCGTCCCAGCAGGATAACCCTCCCCTGGGTGGCGAAAAAAAGGATGGACTCCTTCAGCAGGCATTTGAGCACGTGGATGTCGCCCGTGAGGCGGTCGATGATATTCGGGGCTTTCTCCGCGATTACCCTTTTGGCCGTACCCTCGTCGGCTATCTCGATGAGCTTCTTCTGTATCTCCACGCGGTCTACGATCCGGTAGCCCATCCGGGACGATACCTTTTCGACCAACTCCTGTGCCCCGGCACCGTATTGCCGGGAAACCGTTATGACACCCATTGCCATCCCCCCTTGGTGAGAGGTTGAGAAAATGACGCCCTTTCTTATCTTTTCAGCAACAGAATCGGCATGTTTCGATAAACTCCCCGTATCTAAATTGTAAAATATTTGACTATCCAGGCATAGACATTTATCGTTGCGCGGTCTGCCCGCGGCCTTTAATCGGGGGTCTTTTGGCCGGGGTGTGCTGCCGGGGCTCTCTTTTTTCGGGACGGCGGAGGCTGAATTTGATACATATAGGGGAGGTTCCCCGTTGCTTCGCCTTTGCCGGTAAACAGCGGGCGGGCAGCGGAAGGCCATGAATTGCCGGTTTCGGCGCCCGTTTCGAGGGCCGGGCGCAGGTGGGATGATTATGGTCACCATTGCCTTGCAGCTTCTGGGAATTTTTACCTTTCTGACGGGTGTCTCGTCACTCGGGAGGAAGCTCGGTAAAAACCCCGACAGGGATTCCGCCGAGCGGCTGAGCAGGGTCGGCCACCTCCTGATCTACGCATGCCTGGTGTTTCCCGCCACCCTCGGGATCGTCCACCCGGGGCTTGGCGGCTTCGACCGGATAATCGGTATCAGCCCGATACCGTTCCGGAATATCGCGCTCCCGGCGGGATGCATTCTTCTTCTTGCGGGCCTTACCCTTATGTTTGCCGCCAATCAGAGCCTCAAATACCGCGGGAAGGGGGCCCCGGCATTCAAGCTGACGAAAAAGCTCGTTGTCGGTGGCATCCACAGAAGGGTTCGAAACCCCATGTCTCTCGGGTTTTACCTCACCTGCGTCGGGGTAAGCATGGCAGCAGGGTCAACCTATTGCACGCTCGGTTCCCTTCTCGTGCTCATCCCTTCCCATCTTTTTTATCTCGTATATTTAGAGGAGCGCGAGCTCGAGATACGCTTCGGCCAGACCTACCGGGATTACAAAAGGAGCGTCCCCTTCATGATCCCGAAACTTTGACCCGATTACCAACGCACAGAATAACCGAGAGTCGTCAGTTGAGAGGAGGGAGTAGAAAGTCGTATAATAACCACTCTCCCCTATCTCCTCTCTCCTTCCTCCTATCAGGATTTGAACTCTAAACTCGAAACTCTGAACTGTTCTTATTCCGAATTACCATCCATACCGATGCGTTACTCTGTTGTTTCTTCCTTCCCGGCACAGGTGGGCATCGTCTTTTCCACCTCGAGGTCCACCGAAAATTCCTCCTGGCTTTGAACGAATCGGGCTGTGAGGGAATATGCCTGCTGCTCGAGGGGTATCGCTTCGTAGCGGTATCCGTTTTCCACCCACCCCAGGACGTAGCGGCGGGAAAACTCGGAGACGCCCAGAAGGCGGTACTGGACGACGTGGACGATTTCGTGAAAGAGAAGGGAGAGGGGTGGCGGCCCGCTGAGAAACCTGCTGCTCAGGAGCACCGTATCGACGAAGGCGATGCCCGTCGCCCTGCGAAAGTCCAGCAGCAGGATCTTTCTGCTCGTGAGAAGGGTGCCGTAGAATGCGGGATTTTCGATGAGGGGCACACGGACGATCCTGACGGATTCGAGCGTTTCCGGGAAAAAGAATGGCGCAAGAGAGGCGTGTGTTTCGGGAGGAAGGGGTTTCCCGCGAGGATGATACTGCTCCCGTTGCCGTTTTACCCAGGCGCTTCCCATACGGATCAGATAATCTGTCATGTTATCGGAAAGTTTCACGGGTACCATTGTCTCTGATTCGCCCTGGAAACTGCAAGCCGCGCTGAACGGATGAAAATCAAAAGTGACGGGACCGAAGAGAAAAAGTCCCGGGTCCAGTGTCCCGGGAAACCGGTTTCGCGTTAAGAGTTTAGCGTTTCGAGTTTCGCGCTGGGTTTTCATTCCGAAATCCGCATTCCCGCCAGGCAGAGATACCGAGAGCAGACTGTCGGTAGGAGGAAGGAGAAAGTCGTAAACACAGCGACTATCCCCTATCTACATGCTCCTGTCCTATTCCCAGATTTTGAACTCTAAACGTTGAACTCTAAACTGTCTTATTCCGCACTCCGAAATCCGCATTACCAACACGCAGAAAAACCGAGATCAGACAATCGAAAGGCAACAGTTGTCCCTCCTCCTTTCCCCTACGGCCTCACCGGCCCGACGGGAATCTGTTCCACCACCGCAGGCGCCCTGCCGGATAGAACATCCGTCACCAGACCGTAAAATTCCTGCTCTCTGCCGGGTTCGGGGGTCGAAAGCAGGCTGATGTTGACTCTCTTCGCCGGATAGAGGAAATGCTGCTCGGCAAGAGCGGTGCGGACCATCTGCCTGACTGCGGCCCTGACCAGGTGCCCCTCCTCGCTGGAGGGAGGCGGGACGACGACGATCAAATGGCCCTCCTCCTCGACCGCCCGCAGGGACTCACCGAACAGGGACAGTACCGTGCTCAGGTGGCCGAGGAATTTTTCCATGTCCTCGAGGGGAAATTCGAGGATCGGACCTTCCGGAGACGACCTGCCGGTCAAGAGGATGAAACCGCCGATCCGGGGTCCTCCCAGGAGGGTGTTGTCGAGCCAGGGCTCGATGACCCTGGGATCTGAGAGGTCTATCTCGCGGGTGAGCGTGTCGAAGGACTGCCCTTCCCGGGCCTTTCCCGCTGTGTCTTTCGGCCTGAGGATGGTTACCTGACCCGGGGATTTTTGCGATTGCACGATCTGGGTGACGTGACCGCCCTTTCCTGCTATGGCCTCTCCTATCGGGGAAATGGCGGAGCCGTCGACACCCGCCGAACCCGCGGCCAGGACGAGGAAGGACCTTCCCGCTATGGGCCTCTCTGCTCCCTTCTGCTCCGGCGGGAAGGAGAGAAAATGCGGCAGAGAAGAGACGCTGATAAAGCGGTCCTCCATGAACTTCGCGTTTTTGGCCCCGAACAGAACGGCGTCGGCAACCTGCCCGTTCGTGGGGGGGTGGTCCGGAACGGTGGACCGGAACCACTCCTGTATCCTTCCGTACCAGGATTCCATCTCTCCACGGGTCGATCTGGGGAGCTTGCTCTGCCTCACGGCGGTGAGGTAGGAAGCGGCTGCTTTTTCCCTGTTTTCTGGCTTCTCGGTCCGGTCGAAGGAGAGGATGAACTGCTCCCTGAGCTTCGATCCGTCAGAGGGTTTGAGTCCCGGAATAAACTCGAACTGGGCGGCAAAGGTTTTCGCGTAGTTGCTCATCACCCAGTCCATCCGGGGGCCCGCGATGAGGCTCGGGGCGACGTCGGCTATGAAGATCCCTTCGCCTGCCAGGGAGTCTTTGAGTGCCAGGGTGAGGGCTTTGATGGCGATCTTCGAAACCGTGTAGATGGTCCTAAAGAGGTAGGGATGGTCGGAATAATGGGTCGACACGTTGACGATGGCGCCGCCGCCCTCCTGATTTTTCATGATGGGGCAAAGCAGCGATGTGGCATACCAGGGGCCGAGGAAGTTGCTTCTAAGGACCAGATCCCAGTTCTCCCGGTGATCACGCATGACGTTGGTAATGAGAGAAAAGCTCCCCCCTGCTCCGGCATTGTTGACGAAAGAATCTATGCGGGTGAAACGCCTGATGGTTTCATCGATGAGAGCGCGAACCTGATCCGGAGAAGATATGTCGGTGTCGATCCAGGCCGTTCTTCCCCCCGTGGAGCGCATTGCTGCAAGGACCCCTTCTCCCGCCTTGAGCGCTTCTCTCGCGCTGGCTGCCTCCTCGCCGGTGAGCCCCGTGGTTCCGGGATGGCGGCTCGCAGCGACGACGGAGGCCCTCTCCGCTGCGAAGCGAAGGGAAATTTCCCTGCCCAGGTTGCGGATTCCTCCCGTCACCACCGCCACCCTGCCCGCCATGGTCCCGACTTTTTCATCGGGCTCCCCGGGGAGCCCCGCGATGCTGTTTTGCTCGTCAGGGAGAATGACCGCCCCGGAGACGCGCTTTCCCTCCTCTGCGAGCCACAGGATCGAAGCTGCTGTTTTCCGGGGATCGGCCTGTTTGTTCCGTCCGTCTGTCCTCCCGGGAAGGATCAGGCCGATGTTGACGGCGCTCACGGTGACGGGCGACGTCTTTTCCGCGTGGGCCTTGCGCATGAGGGCGCGCTCCATCGATTCCGTGGCTACCGCGGGCCTGAGCATTGCCTGGAACACCTGAACCAGGTCGCGCTCTTTTATCGAGGGAACGCCGGAGAGGTCCGGCCCGACCAGGATGATCGTACCGTCTGTCCCGTCCCTGTCCATCCTCTTTTCCGCCTGCCAGGACAGAAGGCGGGGAACGAAACCGAACTGCTCCACTGCATCTGTCCACTCTCCGTAGGGAATGTTCGCGAGCGACCGCTTCCAGTCCACGCTTCCGGAGAAGTGGAGGAGCAGGTCTATCCGCGGAAGATTGTCGAACAGTTCCTGCACCTCGGCCAGGTTGCCGATGTTCGTGGGGCATGCGGTGGCCGTGCCGTCGAAACCGGAACTGTTTACCTTCCGGGCGAGGCTTTCCAGATCCTCCGCCATGCTTCCAGCAAGGTATATGTCAGCCCCCGAGCGGGCCAGTGCGAGAACCGATTCCTCGAAGAGGGACCTGTCGTTTCCGAATAGGCGGTGGAGGCTGACCAGGGCAACTTTTCCGATCATGTTCGGGTATTGCCTGAGGGCTGCCGGAGAGGGGACGACGCCGGGAGGCTGCTCGTAGGTAACTCCTCCCATGGGGATCCGCTGGCCGCCGACGGTCCTTCGAAACTCCGGGCGGTGCATGTCCAGGGCGACGCGGGCGAAATCCCGGGGGAGCACGAAAGAGTGAGTCACGGTCCGGTCGAGGGTGTCCTTCCGCAGTGCTTCAGCATCGACGTGTCTCCCGATCCTTGCGCGGGCAAGAGAGCCCTTGTCGAATACCCCTGAGCCGATCTGTATGCGCTCGGTGTGGACCGCAGAGGGGTTTAAGGAGAGGACGGTGATATTTTTGTCGGCCAGGAGCCACGCGAGGTAATCGCCGAGGGCAAGCTTCGCCGACTGTGCCGATGTATAGGGCAGCCTGCCGGGGTAGGCGTGCAGGACGTGGCGGTGGATGCTCTCGCTGTAGAAGGTGCCGATCATGACGATCAGACCTCCTTCCTTCTGTTTCTCCATCCTTTTTGCCGCCTCGAGGCTTGCAAGCCAGGCGCCGGTTAGGTGAATGTTCACCGCCTCGCGGTACTGGTCGAAGTGCTCCTCCTGGTAAACAGAGCCGAACTCGACGGGGCCGGAGACACCGGCGTTGTTGTAGAGGATGTCGATCCTGCCGAACTCGCGGCTGATTTTGTCGAACATCTCGCCCACGTACTTCGAGTCGCTCACGTCCCCCTGGACGGTGAGGGTCCTGTTCGTGAGGCCCAGGTGGCCGATGAGGTCCTCCATGTCGGCCCGGGTCTCCTCCAGGGGTTCGGGGCGCCTTCCCGTGATCACCACGTTTGCGCCGTGGGTAGCCGCCTCGAGGGCAAGGGATCTGCCCATGCCTGTCCCGCCCCCGGTGATGACGACCACCTTGCCGGCCAGGGAGGTGTCGGGGTAGCGGACGTAGTTGAAGGAGTGAGTCTTCGATATGGTGTCGCGGAGCAGGTGAGTGGCCCGTGCGACGTTGCTCTCCTCACCCAGGGAGATGAAGAGCTGGTAGAGGCGGTCGACACTTCCCCTGGCGGCGTAAAAGGCGGCAATCTCGTCGTGGACCTCCCCGGGCAGCTCGCTGAAGAACCGGTACGCCTCGAGGGCTCCCTTGACGGCCAGCGTGAACTGCTGTTCCAGCTTCAGCTTTTCATCGGGGAAAGCGCCGTCGCGCACGAAGCGGCAGGCCATGATTGCCGGGATGCCCTTCGGGGCCTTGCCCGAAGCTTTCCCCGCCATGAGAGCCTCCACGAAGGAGCGTTCGAACACCCAGTGGGCCCGGTCGTGGCCGTCGATGAACCTCGCCGAAGGTCGCTCCAGCTCAGGGAGCACGTGTATGATCCTTGGCTTCCCCGTCACGCCGAGGGGATCGATGCTGTCTTCCCCCCTTTTCTTCGTCCTGCCCCTGCTGCTCTTTATCATCCCCACCGACTCCCTGAGGAGTTCGGCAAATTCCCTCGCTTTCTTTTCCGCCCACGGCTCGGAGACGATGTTCCCTTTTTCCAGCCGGAGCCCCTCGTATGCGGGGTCGGCGCTCAGGGCGAAGCAGCGTATCGCCACCTCGAGCAGCCCTGACACCTCTTTCCGGGACAGGCCTTTTACGGAGGGGTCCTGTTTCAGCCTCCGCAGAATCGTCAGTGCCTGCTCCGGGTTTCCCTCGCCCAGTATCTTTCGTGCCTCGTCCACCTCTTCGCTGGAAATTACCTCCCGCGTCTCGCCGAGGAGGGTTTCCATGAGCTTCCGGTAGTTGATGCCCAGGGCACGGGCACGGTAGACCACCACGTTTCTCTTTTCCACGTCGTCGCCGAACCGCGCGTTGAGCTCCTCCAGCCGAAACTCGTCGGGTTCGTACTCGGTTCCCAGGATCCGGTCGAAGTAGGCGAAGTCACGGTCTCTTGCCGCCTCTTCGGCGATGAAGCGGTTCAGGTCGCTCACGTCGTCCCCTCCCGGGCTCGGCTCTTTGTCGTTGTATGCCGACTCGCAGAGGACGGCGAGTATGTGGGGCAGGTCGAGGACCCATTCGAGAACGGGGTGGAGGACTGCCTGGAGGAGCAGGCCGGGGCTGTTCTTCGCCCGCGCAAAAAAGGCAGAGGTGATGTAGATCGTCGGGACGCCCCCGCCGGGAACGAGGTTTTTTCTTCCCGACCAGAGAAGGTCCCCCTTTTTCTCCACGAGCATGACCTCGCAGCTCGGGCGCGCGTTCTCCCGGGGGAAGCCTGTCATCTCTCCCAGGTCCACGATACGCACGCGGATCTCCTTTTTCCTGAGGACCCGGGCAACCTGATTTTCTATGGCTTCTGCGGCAGCAGGGTCCACCGTCTGCAAAATCGAGGGGACGGGCCGTTTTTTGAGGAGAGCGAGAATACCTTTCAGGGATGACCCCGGGAGATTCGACACCTTCTTCTCGGCCTTCTTCCCCATGATGAGGGATGCTGTCTGGCGGATTTCCTGGTCCGTAAACGGCCGGTCCCCCGGCGCCTTTTTGGTGATGGGAGGCCGGTTACGACGCCTGCTCCTGGCGTTTTTTGAAGCGCAAACTCTATTCATGGGTATTCTCCTTTGACAGGTTACTGCGGCTTTGCCGCATCCGGTTTCCTCTGGATAGGGCCCCCTATTCCTGGTACAATGTTCCCAAGTCTTCTCTCCTGAAAGCGGGCAGATAACTCATAACTTTAGATTTTACTAAAAAATGAAAGATTCAGTCCGGGAAGAGAATCGGGTATCTTTGTCGCCCCTTTTTCGGTGGTCACTTCGTGCCCCTTTACCGCCGGCTTCCCCGGCCGGGGACGCACCCATTTTTGTCAGGATAGGAAATGCTGCGGGGAAGGTGGCTCGTACGGCGTGCATATGTTTATTGGATTCCTGAAACGGGCGGGGTATTGAAACCCATGAGACTCATTGTCCTTGGCAGCGGCACCTGTGTTCCCTCGGTGGAGAGAAACGCACCGGGGTACCTCCTCGAAATAGGCGGGAAAAGTCTCCTCGTCGACTGCGGAAGCGGCACCCTGCGGCAGATAGAGCGCTCGGGGAGGAGCTACAAAGACATAGACTGCGTGTTCATCTCCCACACCCACCCTGACCACGTTGCCGATCTTTTGCCATTCCTCCATGCACTCGTCTCAACGCCGCAATTTACAAGGAAAAAGGAGCTTTTGATCGTGGGGCCGAAAGGGATGGAATACTACTACAACCACTGCGTCAGCCCCGTTGTGCGCGATCCGGACGAGTTCCGGTTGACGGTTCGGGAAATCGAGGGACCCATCGACTTTGATGGTTTCCGCGCGGACAGTGCAAAAACGGTTCACTCCTTCAACAGCGTCGCCTACCGGTTCACGTGCGGGGACAAATCTGTCGTCATCACTGGGGACTGTGACCTCGATGAGGGTATCGTCACCCTCTGCCGGGGGGTGGACCTGCTCGTTATCGACTGTTCCTTTCCCGATGCCCTGAAAGTACCCGGCCATCTCACGCCGAGAGAGTGCGGCACGGTGGCCCAGCAGGCGGGGGTGAAGAGAGTCATCCTCTCGCACATCTACCCGACGGGATATCCCGACGACGTGAGGGTTCTGGAGTGCAGGGCCGTCTATGGGGGAGAGGTGGAGCTGGCCTTCGACCTGATGGAGGTCGACGTCTGATGGGGGTGACGCCGGAGTTTCTCGTAATTCCGGCGGCCGGGCGCGGCCTGCGGATGAAAGACCTTCGTCCGGGATTGCCGAAGGAGATGCTTCCCGTAGGACAGAAGCCGGCCATTCAGCACGCGGTCCTCGAAGGCTTTTCAGCAGGCATAGAGCAGATCGTCATTGTCATCAACCGCCGGAAGGAGATCATCAGGAGGTATTTCGAGGAGAGAAGGTTCAGGGAATCGGCCTACCCTCTCGCTGCAGGCGAGATGGATGAGGTTTTGAGAGCCTGTTCCATTCGCTTTTCCTATCAGGAGACCCCGACGGGTGAGTGGGATGCCATCTCGCTTTCCAGGGAATTTGTGGGAAACAGCTCCCTGGCAATTCTCTTTCCCGACAACGTGTATTTCCCCCCGGGGGGCGCGTTGCGGCTTCTCAGAGAGATATTTGAACAATACGGGATAGACGTTACCGCCCTCGTTTTTGTCCGCGAAGCGTGGGTGAAGGGGCTCGGCAATTCGGGGAGGGTGGACATACTTCCCCTGGCCGGGGGCGTTTTCCGCATTGAACGCTTTTACCCCAAGGCCGGAGGCACCTTCATCCCCCGCCACCCCGGGGAGCTTCGCAGCTGCGGAATCTCGATCTACGGGCCCCACCTGTTCGATTATATCGAGCGTGCCCGGGGATCGTTGAAGGAGGGTGAGGAATTCACGGATGTGTCCGTCCGCAGCCTCATTTTGCAGGAGAGGGAGGTGCTCGGCTGCCGCCTGCCCGGGACCCTGTTCGACATAGGTAATCCCGCCGGCTACCGTCACTGTCTTTCCTATACCGGGGAAGATCGATCGTAACGTCATCTCCTTATCGTTTCGACACCCTGACAGGGGGAGAGAGATCTTAGCGTCGACGGCCGGCGTGAGGGGCGGGTTGACAGCAGCACGTATCCGGCGTTATAAGGGAATGAGGCCGATGGTGTTTGGCTGAGGATACCAGGTCGATAACTGCCCCGTCCCGGGTTATCCATCCTATTTTCTGTCGGACGTCATCAAAACAGAGTCAGGAGGAAAGATATGCCCAAAGCGAAAAATGGAGATGCTGCGACTGTCCATTATACCGGCAGCCTCGATGACGGCACGGTGTTCGATTCATCCAAGGACAGGGAACCACTTCAGTTCGTCATCGGGGAGGGGAAGCTGATCCCCGGTTTTGAAGAGGCGGTTATTGGCATGGTGCCCGGAGACACGAAAACGGTGACGCTGTCTTCCGATGAGGCCTATGGCCCCCACCGCGGAGAGCTGACGGTGCAGGTGGAGAAGAAGCAGTTTCCCCCGGACATAGACCCTCAGGTGGGGCAGCATCTTCAGATCCCGCAGCCAGGTGGTGAGGTGGTAAATGTAAGGGTTACCGGGCTGGACGATGCATCGGTTACCCTGGACGCGAACCATCCCCTTGCCGGAAAGGATTTGACGTTTCAGATCGACCTTCTCAAACTCAAATGACGATCCGGTCGCTGCCGGACCGAAGCTCGCCGGCGATACGGATTTTCACATGCCCTCCGTGAGCGCTGCTCCGCACTGCTTCGGATTTCTGCTTCTCCGGCTATTCCCTGATTTCCCCAGCCCGCCTGATATTGTAGACGGCTTTTCCCTCGGCGATGACGGTCTCTCTGTCCCTGGCGGAATAGACCCTGGTGTTGACGGCTGCAACCCTGTTGCCCACGCGCAGGACCTCTGATTCAGCGATCAGGTCGTCGTCGGGCCCCGGCCGGAGGTAGTCGACGCGGATGTCGAGAGTCGATATTTTATCCTCGATTTTAAAGTGCGTCCAGGTCGCTGCCCCGCCACACACATCGATGAGGGTCGCGATTATCCCCCCGTGAATGGCGGGTCGCCGCTGGTCACCGATGAATTCCTGCCGGAAGGGGAGGGTTAATCTGGCATAACCTTCCCTCAACGCGAGGGTTTTCAGCCCCAGGTGCTTGTTGAAGGGGATCTCGTTCTCCATTAACCGTTTATGCTCATTAAACTGCTTTTCCATGGCCACCTCCCTGTCTCCGATGCATGATACCACAACTCTTCGGTGAGAGAAGGGCGGGGCAGGGAGCAAAAGAGAACCGGTTTCCCGTTTCCCGTTTCCGGTTGAACTCTAAACGCAAAACTCGAAACTGTATTCCCGTGACTACCGATTCCTTTATTCGCAGTTTACCGTTCATGGTAATGGTAATGCGGAATTCGGATTTCGGAATGTGGAATGAAAAGCAGGAACGGGGTTCTGTTTGCCTTTGTGAATCAATTTAGAGCAGATATCATCCATAGGAAAGGAGGATACCATGGCTCATCACAAAAAAGAGGTGCCCGACTCCCCGAGGGACATATGTCCGCTTTTGATAGGTTCCCAGATCCCCGAATTGACGCTTACGGGGGCCGATGGGAGCCCCGTTGACCTGCGCACGGCGGTTTCCGAGCGGCCTTCCGTCCTGATATTCTACCGCGGCGGCTGGTGACCTTACTGCGACACGCAATTGGGACAATTGCACACGATAGAGCAGGAGCTGATAAAGCTGGGTTATCAGATCATCGCAATCAGCCCCGACCGGCCGGAAAAGCTTGTGGAGACTCTCGATGCAAAAGGGCTTGGCTACACCCTGTTGTCCGACAGCGGGGTCGAGGCGGCGCGAGCCTTCGGGCTGGCATGGAAGCTGGGACCGGACATTCTCAAGCGGTACGAGGAGTTCGGTATCGACGTGGAGGAGGCTTCGGGCAGGACGCATCACATGCTGCCCGTCCCGGCGGTCTACATCACCGGGTCCGATGGGAGGGTTGCATTTCAACACGTCAACCCCGATCACACCGTGAGGATAGACCCCGAGGTTCTCCTGGTTGCGGCGAAAAAGGTGATACAGTAAAATAACTGCCTGAATTCGGGAGCATCTGGCGAAAGTCCCGGGGCCTGTTTCATGGCCGAACGGAAAAGTGAGGGAAGACGCCGTGACCCATCCTGCTGGCAGCCCGGGGGGGCGGGCCGGCTTACTGAAAAATGTGAATGTTCACTACGGCTGGGTCATTGTACTGGCCGGCGGGCTGACGTCGTTCTCCTGCCTCGGGCTGGCCCGGTTCGCTTACGCCATGCTCCTGCCTTCGATGGGCAAGGCTCTTGCCCTCGGTTACGACCAGATGGGGTACATCGGAACGGGCAACTTTGTCGGCTATCTCGTTTCCGTCGCCATGGCCCCCTTTTTCATGAGATGGTTTGGCGGCCGGAGGACGATCACGGCAGGCCTCGTCCTTCTCGCCCTCTGCATGCTCATCATAGGAAAGAGCAGCGGTTTCACCCAGGTGATCATTCTCTACGTGATGACGGGCATGGGAAGCGGCCTTGCAAACGTACCGATGATGGTGCTGGTCTCTCACTGGTTCTCCCCGGCAAAAAGAGGGAGGGCTGCAGGCCTCATGCTGGTGGGCAACGGGATAGCGATAATCTTCGCCGGCATGCTCGTGCCTGCCCTCAACCGGCATCTCGGAGCGGAAGGTTGGCGGGCGGGGTGGTATACCCTCGGGGGCCTCTCACTTGTCATCGCGGTGATTGCAGGTGTGTTCCTTCGCAACTCGCCGGAAGAGAAGAACCTCGTGCCCCTTGGGTCGGAGGTGGAAGGCAACCCGGAGAAAGGCCGCGGTACGGAAAACCCCTCCGGGAAGGGCGTTCTGTTTCATCTCGGTATTCTCTATCTTCTGTTCGGCGCAACCTACATGATATACGGAACCTTCGTCGTCACGACCATGGTAACCGAGCGCGGTATGGCCGAGGTGCTGGCCGGCCGCTTCTGGGCATGGGTCGGTTTCTTCAGCATCCTTTCCGGGCCCCTCTTCGGTGCCCTCTCGGACCGGATAGGGAGGAGGGGTGGGTTTATGGCGGTTTTCGCCGTGCAGACCCTCGCATACGGGCTGGTAGGCGTCAAGCTCGGGATGTGGGCCCTCTACCTTTCCATCGCATTGTACGGCCTTTCTGCGTGGAGCATACCGACGATCATGGCCGCTGCCGTGGGGGATTATTTCGGGGCGGCGGGCGCTGCCGCCGGATTTTCGATCGTCACCTTCTTCTTCGCGGCAGGCCAGACCATAGGGCCGAGTCTGGGCGGCATCGTCGCCAAGAGCACGGGCTCATTCGGCAGCAGCTACACGATGGCTGCGGCAATCACGGCGCTTGCCGTTCTTCTCACCTCCTTCCTGCGCAAGCCGCTTCAGCGGTGACCTGGCTCGATCAGCGTTAGAGTATCAACCTTTTCTGGCGTGAAGGGGCGTTTCGAAAGGGCCCGAAGGGGCTCGAAATCGCCTCGGGGGGGCTGTACTATAATGGTTGAGAGAGGGGATTGATATTCCTGCCGGCGTTCCGTGGGGGAGACAAGCAGAGCCCCCCATGAAGCTGCGTGATACAGGAGAAGTGAATACATGGTGAAAAATATGGTTCTCGCCCTGGCCTTTGCACTGCTTTGCGCCTCGAGCGCACGGGCAGGGGAGGCAGGGGATGTGGAAAGGTGGATCGGGGAGGCCGAGGCAGTTCTCTCCCGGACAAAGAGCTACACGGCGGTTTTCCACAAGCAGGAGCGGATCGGAGGAAAGCTTCGTCAAAAGGAGACGATTTTTTTCAAGTTCAAAAGGCCCTTCAAGATCTACATGAAGTGGATCGAGCGGCCCTACAGGGGGCGTGAGCTGATCTATGTGGAGGGAAGGAACAAAAACAGGATCAAGGCCCGCGAGGGAGGGCTGCTGGGGCTGTTTACCGTAAACCTCGATCCGATGGGCTCGAAGGTGATGCGCGAAAACCGCCACCCGATAACCGAGTCCGGCCTCGAGAACCTGGTGAAGCTGATCGCGGAGCAGGTCAGAAGGGGCGTGGCCTCAGGAGAGCTCGCGTCAAGGGATCGGGGGGAGGATGAGGTTTTCGGACGAAGGACGAGGAAATTGGAGGGGATCTTTCCCGGTGATGAGAGGAAGGGCTACTATTGCTACCGAACGGTCCTGGACATGGATGTGGAGGCGAAGGTCCCGATCAGGATTCTCGTCTACGATTGGGAGGACAGGCTCATTGAGAACTACGGGTTCGAGGACCTCAGGCTTAACGCGGGGCTCGCCGAGGAGGACTTCAACCCGGACAATCCCGAATACGGCTTCTGACAGGGTAGACGCGGAACGAGAGATAACAGCCACATTGGAATACGCGGTAATGCGGAATTCGGAATTCGGAATGCGGAATGCGGAATGGGAAATAAAACCAGTTTAGAGTTTCTC
>JBFFNJ010000004.1:0-29258 GCA_041563215.1 Candidatus Deferrimicrobia bacterium
AAGAGGGCACGCCATATTTCTTCAGAGCCTCCCTCCTGGCCAGGAACAGGGTGAACCCCATCGACACTTCGGCCAGGGCAGACAGCTGAAAGGAAAACTCCTCGAGGGAGAGATTACCGCCGAGCCGGTGTATCCCGATCCGCAAAAACTCCTCGCTTCTGTACCGGCGCAATATCCCGAGCTCATCCTCGAAATGCTCCGCCAGCACGAGCTTTTCGCCCAGCTCTTTTCTCATCTCCGTCTTGTTCTTGATAACGGCGGACTGGCCTTTCCTGAGCAGGACATCCAGCAGGTCGAGATTATTGGTGAAATAACCGGAAAGATACTGACTCGACCCGAAGAGCTGGACGAGGGGCTCGATCACTCTCGGGTTTTCCGATAACAGGGCGTAAAACATCGTCCGTGCCCCGATTGCCCTGATAAACGTGTCTATGTTGGAGAGGGCCCTGTCGGGAGCCGGCGTTTCGATTACCTTCGCCAGGAGAAGGGGCGCTATCTTTCTCAGGTAGTTGCGGGCCCTCTGGGTCATCCGGGATGACTGCGGCCCCGACCGCAGAAGGTCGAGATTGTTCGAAGCTCCGCCGGGGTCCGTAAACCCCATTGCGGCGAGCGTTTCCAGGGTATCCTCGGAAGACATGTCCCCGTAGAGCAACCCGATTACCTCGGGCTCCACATCCGACTCCACTTCGGGTTTTTCCTCGGCAAAGAGCTTCCCGAAGATTTCCCTGACCTTTTTTCTCTTCCTGGCCAGCTCTTTTTCAAAGTCCGAAACAGACTCAAAACCCATCAGGTAAGACACCTTTTCAAGGTCTTCGTCCCGGGGCAGGATCTGGGTCTGCATTCCCCGCAGCATCTGTATCCTGTGCTCGAGATTTCGTAAAAACCGGTAGGCATCGGCAAGGGTCTCCTCCTCGGGCGGTGAGAGGTATCCCTCCTCCCGGAGGGAAACAAGGGCCCTCATGGAATTTTCTTCCCTCAGCCGGGGATTTTTCCCACCGAAAATCAGCTGGTGCGATTGAATGAAAAACTCTATCTCCCGGATACCCCCTTCGCCGAGCTTCACGTCCCACACGTGCTCCTGCTTGACCCTCAGGGAGAGATCGATTCTGCTCTTGAGCTCCTTGATCTCATCGACGGTGACGAAATCGAGAAATTTCCTGAATACGAAGGGGGTGAGCATCTTGATCACCCTCTGGCCCAGCCCCGTGCTGCCGGCAACGGGTCGTGCTTTTATCAGCGCACCCCGCTCCCATGTCTGCCCCCAGGATTCGTAGTACACTTCCAGGGCCCTCTTGGAGTTGGCAAGAGGCCCCCGCGTCCCGTCGGGGCGCAACCGCAAATCAACCCTGAAGACGATTCCGTCACCCGTTACCTCGCCGATGAGCCGGGTCACCTTCTCCGCCACTTTGATGAAGAACTGGTGAAAGGTTGTCTCCTCACCGGCTTCCTTTCCATCCCCGTTCAGCCTCGCCGGAAAGACACCGTCTGTCTCGTAGACGTACATGATGTCGATATCGGAGCTGAAGTTCAACTCCCGCCCCCCCAACTTCCCGAGGGCAAGGACGCAGAACTGGCACTCTCTCCCCTCACCGTCCTCGCCTTCAATCAGCGGGATCCCGAACCTCTTCCTCAGGTTCGAGAGGGCAAACTGCGTTGCGCCGCAGAGGGCCGCCTCCGCAAGGTCGCTGAGCGCCCGGGCGGTCTCCTCCATTTCCGCCAGGCCACCGAGATCCCTCAGCCCTATGCGCACGATCTCACGGCCCTTGATCTTTCTCAAAAACTTCGCCACGTCGCTCTCTTCCGACAGCTGGCCCGTCCCATCGATGATCTCCTCCCGCAAAAGCTCCCCGTCCAGGGGCTCCCGGTACCTGCCGTCCGAAAACAGCCAGCCGAGCAGCTCGCTGTCCCTTGCCAGCATGTCGGTCAGGTACTCAGAGCAGGAAAGAATGGGCAGGATGAGCCTCGAGCTCTTTTCCTCCAGAACGACCTTCGCTGCTTCCCCGGCCCCGAAGGAATCGACTATTTTCATGAAATTCAAGAGGAAGAGTTCCTGATCGGGCACCCGTGATGAGAGATTGAGCATCGCAGAGGCAATTTCCTCTCCGCAGGCTGCTTCCAGTTCTTTCCAGAGAGCGTAGCTGCTCATTTCATCAGGGCTTTTATTCCCGCGTTGTAGGGGGGCTTGATCACCCCTTTTTCGGTGATAATAGCCGTAACGAACTTCGCCGGTGTGACGTCAAAAGAAGGATTGTAGACTGAAACCCCCGAGGGAGCGATTCTCGTTCCCATCAGGTTCGTCACCTCCGATGGGTCTCTCTCCTCAATGGGAATCTGCCTGCCGCTCTTTATCTTCCTGTCTATCGTCGAGATCGGTGCGGCCACGTAGAAGGGAACCCCGTGATGTTTTGCCAGAACTGCCAGCGGGAAGGTTCCAATCTTGTTGGCTACGTCTCCGTTGCCTGCAATCCTGTCCGCCCCCACGATGACCATATCCACGCCCCCCTTCGCGATGACGGATCCGGCCATGCTGTCCGTGATGAGGGTGCAGGGGATATTGTCCTTCATGAGCTCCCAAGATGTCAGCCGCGCCCCCTGCAAAAAGGGCCTGGTTTCATCGATCAGGACGTGTACCTTCTTCCCCATCTCGATGGCTCTTCTCACAACCCCTAGGGCCGTTCCGTAGCCCCCCGTTGCAAGCGCTCCCGCATTGCAGTGGGTCAGGATCGTACTCTCCTTCTTCACCAGCTTCGCACCGTTTCGCCCGATCGACCTGTTTGCCTTCACATCCTCCTCCAGAATGTCGAGGGCTTCCTTCTCGAGGCGGAAGAGAATCTCCTCCGGGTCGCGATCGCTCACCCGCTCGAATACGGTCTTCATCCTGTCGAGGGCGAAAAAGAGGTTGACCGCCGTCGGCCGCGTCCCCGCTAGTATCCTGTATGCCTCCCCGAACTCATCTTTGAGCACCCTCTTTCGATTGATGGCCCCCTTGAGGGCAAGAACGATTCCGAAAGCAGCGACGATGCCGATAGCCGGGGCTCCCCGGACCACCATCGTCTTTATGGCGTTGCCCACCTCGACACAGGTTTTCAGCTTCCGATAGCTCTCCCTGATGGGAAGTATCCTCTGGTCCAGGAGTATCAGTTCACTGCCGGTCCATTCGATGTGCTTGAAATTCATGTTTCCCCCCCCACGTAATTATTCCCTTCCTTGTCCCTTTCGCGAGATAGCGCTTATTTCCACCGACCGTGCGACCATAAAATCCCTGCCCCTTTGCAGGCGGCAACAGGTGTCATGACCGGCTTCACCTGCGAATGACATCGACTCCCAGG
Organism: Candidatus Deferrimicrobia bacterium; assembly: GCA_041563215.1. Classification (GTDB taxonomy): domain Bacteria; phylum Desulfobacterota; class Deferrimicrobia; order J040; family J040; genus WVXK01. Next base: position 3,330 of record JBFFNJ010000004.1, read on the forward strand.
ACGCTTCGCATCTGCTCGAGGGCAAACACGTGGCTCTTTCTGTCAAGGCCGGCGACGATGCGCTCATCCACACACACGTCATACCCTCTCAGGACAGCGTCATAGGCTGCGTAGAAGATGCAGATATTCGTCACGCAACCTGCCAGGTGGAGCGTGTCGGCCCCGAGGCTCTTCAACGTCCGATCCAGAGACGTCTTGTAGAAGCAGGAATAGGTTGTTTTCTCGATCACCCGGTCCCCCGGGCGGGGCGCAAGATCCCTCACGACTTCCGCTCCCTCGGTGCCCTTTACGCCGTGAGCGGGCCAGCCGAACCGTTCAAACTCCACGTCCTTCTTTGCGTGAGCATCGTTCACAAAGACAATCGGCTCCTTTTTTCTCCTGGCGGACGAGATCCTCTTCTTGAGGGCAGGAATGATCTTTTGCGTCTCCGGGACATACAGAGGCGCCCCCTTCAGAACGAAATCGTTCAGCATATCGATGATTATCAGGGCACTTTTTCCTTTTCTCTTCATTATTTCTCCCTCTTTCCGGTAAAGCGGTTAAAACAGTTTTTTCTCCTTTATGGCGTCGAGAAGCTTCTCCTCGATCTTTTTCCTCTCCTTCTCAAAAAGATCCTTCCCCTTTCTTTCCAGGAGTCGCTCCGGGCTCAGGATGACCCGCAACCCGTTGATCGGCCCCACGATGCGCAGGGGTAAAACCAGGTTTCCCCTGTCATCGGCTGCATACTTTCCGATACCCCTCAAATCGCCCACGATTTCCCGGGGGATCAGCGCATCCCCCGAGAAGACGAACCTGTTATCAGCCGTCAAGCGGGCCTCTCCCTTGAGATTGAAATTGTCGGTTGTGAACTGAAAGTTCCTGACCACCGCTTCGCCCGCTTCAATTTCGAAGGGAGCGTGGACATCATCGAAGACCGTTACCGTCCGTTTGTGCTCGGCCTTACCCGTGTGCTGCTCGACAAGGCCCCCGATGCCCGCCGCGCTTCCTATGTCAGACAGAAGGTCCACCCCTTCGATCTTGCCGCTTTGAATCCTGATCTCACCGTTTCCCGAGAGGGTCCTCCTGATATCTGCAACCGATGAGCCTTGACCCTTCAGGGAGAGCTTTACATTCGCCACGCCGTCCATAAAGCCCCCGAAGGATGTCACGCTCTTGAAAAAATCGAAAACCGATACCTTGTCGGATGAAAAGCGCATCGCAAACGCCCTGTCCTTTGAAAACAGGGAGTAGGAGCCTTCGGTTTTCGCCTTTCCGTCAAAGATGCCCACCTCGATCCCTTCCCACGTCACCTCCCCGTTGTGCAACCGGAGGGTTCCCGAAACGTTATTGAGATGCGCACCTTTGTACTTGAGCGTATCCACGGAAACCTTCGCTGCAACGTCGGCCTTCTTCGCCATATCGGTAAAGGTCTTCCGCTCCCCGGCCCCTTCCTTCTTTTCCTTCTCTTTTTTCTTTTCCCCCTTGGCCCTTGCCTCCAGAATCGAATCGATGTCCAGAAAGTTCGCCCTGGCGGTAAAGCTTCCCCGGGGGCCATTTCTCACGCTGAGTTTTCCCGTAAGCGAAACCCTCTGTCCGTTCAACAGGCCCGAAAGCGGATTGAGCGAAAAGCTTTCCCTGTCAATCTCAAGATGGCCGGCAAGGCTCCGAACGTTCAGACCCTCACCCGGGAGCTCGAAGTTGACCGATTTCAGGTCGGCCCGGGCGGAAACGGCATCCCTTTCCTTGCCGCCGCCGCGGACAGATACCGACGTCGTCACGCCTCCAGACAGGTTCAGCTGGGACAGGTCCTTGAAAAACTGGCTGACCGATTCCAGCTTGTCAATGGTAAACCCCGATTTGAACTCATAGCGGCCGCTTTTCGGACTGTACCAGCCGTTTATGGACGAGATGATCTGGGGCAGCCTGAACTCGGCGTTCGAGATTATGACGTGATCATCCAGGTATCTTCCCTGAAAGAGAAGGTTGAGCTCGGAATCGGCGTACTTTTCAAAGGTGTCCCGGTAGAAGAGAATGGCCTCGGTCAGATCCATCTCCCCCTCGAATCCGAAGTCGTCGGGGGTTCCCGCAGCGGCGAGTATTACCCGGCCCTTTCCGCGGGAGCGAAGGGGAAGTTCTTTTCCCGTTATGCCCGTGTAGATGGCGGAAAGTTTTTCGATTTCGAGTTTTTCCGACGTGAGCACCCCCTCGAACTCGGGAATCTCCCCTGCCAGGACCACGCCTCCCCCGATAGTCGCCGGCAAATCGAGAATGTTCCCGGACAGGTCAAAGGAGACATCCCCCGCCCCCCTGGCCGACGAGGTTACCATGCAAAAACCGGAAAGATCGATGGCACCGGCAAGAGGCTTTTGGAGGGTAACGGAAAAACTCGTCCTCACCTTGCGGTCAAACCCGATATTGCTTATCTTCAGGTTGACCGGTGAGATGGTCACCTGCTCCACTCTCTCCCCCGACAGCTCCGCAACGAAGGTGTAACTCCCCTGCTTCACGCTGACCGTTTCAATCTCGAGGTCGAGGGCTTCGTCCTCCCTCTCCTCCTTCACCGCTGCCTTTTCCCTGCTGCCCACCAGTTTATCGAGCACGTCGTCAATCGAGAGGTGGCCATCCCGGTATTTCCTCAGGAACAAACGCGGGGAATCAACGACCACTTCCTTTATCCTGAGATCCCCCAGGATAAGCGGTATGATCCTCATCTTGAGCTTTCCCGAACTGAACTCGAGGGGGGGCTCCTCGGGGTGGATCCGGTCCCCGGCAATCTTGAGGTCTGCAACCTCGAAGGCCAGTCCTCCCAGGAGAGAAAAGTCCACCTTTCCCAGCGATACGCTCCTGCCCACTTTCTCGCTGAGGGTGCGCTCGATAAGTGGCCGGTACTTCTCCGGCTTGAGGGTGACGGAAAGGTATACCAGGAGAGCCCCCACGATTATGGCGAGGGCTAGGATACCTGCTGCAACGATCTTCTTCATGCCATGCCTCAAAACATCATGCGACCCGGAAATCAGGGTTCGAGCAATTTCTTCAAAATTTCATTCACCAGGGCGGGATTTGCCTTCCCCTTCGTCCCCTTCATCACCTGGCCAACGAAAAATCCCAGGACCCCCTTCTTTCCCTCCCGGTAGGTCATCGCCTCGCCGGGATGGTCATCGATAACCTTTTGCGCAATCTTCTCGATTGCGGCCTCATCGCTTACCTGTCTCAATCCCTTCTCTTCGATTATCTTCACCGGGTCATCCCCGGTCTGGTAAACGATCTGAAATATCTCCTTCCCGATCTTCCCGCTTATCACCCCATCATCGGTTGCCTTCACTATTCCCGCAATGTGGGCCGGGGTGAGCTTGGTTTCGGTGATGTCCACCCTGTCCCTGTTGAGCTCCCGCAGCACCTCGGTCATCAAAAGGTTTGATATCGCCTTCGCGTTCCCGTGCATTGCCACCGCCGCCTCGAAGAAGTCTGCCAGGGCCCTTGACTGGCAGAGGATTTCGCTGTCGTAGGCGGGGATGCTATATTCCCTCTGGAACCGGTCTCTCTTTGCAAGGGGGAGTTCCGGAATGGACTCCCTGATCTTTCCTATCCAGCCCTCGTCGATTTCAAGGGGAACCAGGTCCGGATCGGGGAAATACCGGTAGTCGTGGGCCTCCTCCTTTGTCCTCATGCTGACGGTTTTATCCGCCGCCACGTCCCAGAGGCGCGTCTCCTGAATCACCTCGCCACCCTCATCTATGACCCTGATCTGCCGTCCTATCTCGTATTCGAGGGCTTTCTCCACGTTCCTGAAGGAATTCATGTTCTTCAGCTCCGTCTTTGTCCCGAATGTCGACTGGCCCCGGGGCCTGACGGATACGTTGGCGTCGCACCGGAAGCTTCCCTCTTCCATGTTCCCGTCACATATATCCAGGTAGACCAGGATGTCCCGAAGCATCCTCAGGTATGCCCCTCCCTCTTCCGGGCTCCTTATTTCCGGCTCCGAAACAATCTCCAGAAGGGGCACGGCCGTGCGGTTGAAATCAACCAGCGAAAAGTGCGACTGCTCGAATTCCGCCTCGTGGAGGAGCTTTCCTGCGTCCTCTTCCATGTGGATGCGGGTCAGGTTGATGCGTTTCCTGCCCTCCTTCGTGTCGATCTCGATGAAACCTCCCTCTGCAATGGGAAGCTCGTACTGGGAAATCTGATAGCCCTTGGGGAGGTCAGGGTAGAAGTAGTTCTTCCTGGCGAATATACTCTCCCTTCGGATGGTGCTCTCCGTTGCAAGGGCCGCCTTGAGCGCAAAATCCACGACTTTCCTGTTCAGGACAGGGAGCACACCGGGCTGTCCCGTACATACGGGACAGGTGTTGCTGTTCGCCCGCATGCCGAAGGCCGTTGGGCAGGCGCAGAATATTTTCGAGTCCGTCTTGAGCTGCGCGTGGACCTCCAATCCGATAACCGCCTCAAACCCCATCAGCTCTCCTCCCTGGCGCCGCTCTCCCCTGCCACGCCGAAAGCCCCCAGGACAGACTCGAGTGCCGAGGCAACCATGATGAGGTCCTCCTCCCTGAAGTGTTTCCCGATTATCTGGACCCCCACGGGGAGGTTTTCCTCATCCCGGCCGCAGGGCAGAGAGATCCCGGGAAGGCCTGCCAGGTTAGTCGGTATGGTGAAGACGTCGGAGAGATACATGGTGAGGGGGTCCTCTGTCTTCTCTCCGAGCCTGAACGCCGTGGTTGGAGACGTAGGTGTCACCAGGACGTCCACGGCATTGAATGCCTCCAGAAAGTCCCTCTTGATCAACGTCCTCACCCTGAGGGCCTTCCCGTAAAACGCATCGTAGTATCCGGCGCTGAGCGCATACGTGCCAAGCATGATGCGCCTCTTCACCTCCACGCCGAAGCCATCCGCCCTCGTCTGCCGGTACATGCCGATGAGGTCGGAATGCCCTTCGCTCCTGTACCCGTAACGCACCCCGTCATACCGGGCAAGGTTGGAGCTGGCTTCGGCAGGTGCGACGATATAGTAACAGGCAAGCGCGTAATCCGTGTGGGGGAGAGATACCTCGACGATCTCGCACCCCAGACGTTCCAGGGCGGCAATAGCCCTTTTCACCTCACGGTCCACCTCGGGCTGTATCCCGCCGACGAAGTACTCTTTCGGGATGCCCACCCGGGTCCCCGTGAGTTCCCGGCCGCACCATTCACGATAGGGAGGAACCCCAACGTCAACCGACGTGGAATCCTTCGGATCGTAGCCCGATATCGCCTCCAGAAGAATGGCCGCGTCCTTTACCGTCTTCGTAATCGGGCCCGCCTGGTCGAGGGAGGAGGCGAAGGCAATCATGCCGAACCTGCTCACCCTGCCGTAGGTCGGTTTCATTCCCACGGCGCCGCAGAGGGAGGCGGGCTGCCGTATCGACCCCCCCGTGTCGGTCCCAACGGCCGCCGGGCACAGGCCCGCTGCCACCGCTGCCGCGGATCCACCACTCGATCCTCCGGGGATCCTCCCCCTGTCCCAGGGATTTTTCGTCGCCCCGAAGTGGGATGTTTCCGTGGAGGAGCCCATCGCAAACTCGTCCATGTTCTGCTTTCCCAAGAGAACGGTTCCCGCGTCGGCGAGCTTTCTGTAAACCGTTGAATCGTAAGGAGGAACGAAGTTTGACAGGATCCTGCTTCCACAGGTTGTCAGGATTCCCCCCGTGCAGAAAATGTCCTTCAGGCCGATCGGAACGCCGTGCCGCGGCCCCCTGACCTCTCCCCTTAGGAGGGCTGCGTCCATTTCATCGGCCCTCCTTATCGCTTCATCGTGGAGGACCGTCACGTAGGAGTGTATCTCTTCATCATGGGTATGAATCCTGCTCAAATAGTGCTCCGTAACCTCCCGCGACGTCACCTCTTTCCTCCGCAGGTACGCGGCAAGATCCTCAAGTGTCAGGTGATGTAGTTCCATCGTTCTTCCCATCCCGCCTCAATCCTCGATAATCTTCGGCACCCGGAAGCAGTCCCCCTCCCTGTCCGGCGCATTTGAGAAAATCCTTTCCCGGTCGGCAAAGGATTCGACCCTGTCCTCCCGAAGAACGTTTCTCAGGGTGATCGCGTGGGCAGTTTCATCGATATCCTGCGTATCGAGCTCATTGAGCTTCTTCATGTACTCGAAAATGTTTCCCAACTGCTCGGTAAAGGCAGCGACCTCGTCATCGGTGAGCGCAAGCCGCGCAAGCCGGGCAATATGCAGAACCTCTTGCGCCGATATGGGCATGTTTTCCTCCTGTAGCGGGAACTTCGGGTAGGTTCAATCTACCACATCCTGCGGCATTTCAAAAGAATGGCAACCTCCGGCAATCAGCCCTTATCCGGTGTAACACCCTCTTTTTTCAATTCTTTTTCCGCTTCTCTCTTGATCTTCTTCTGGCCCTCAGATGCCTCCTGCTGAATCATCGCCTTGCAATTATCGCAAATGCTCCCCTCCATGAGCCTTTCTTTCCCACAGACCATGCACCTGCTTTTTTTCTCAGCCATCCCTTCCTCCGTACCCCGGTACCTTGCAACCGGTTTCTTTTCGACCGTCTTTATTGAGTAAATACCTTCCCTATTATGTTAAAAGAATAGCCGGAAAAACGAAAGAAATTAAGCAGACAGCGGGAGAAACACCGGGGCGCATGCTCAATGTTCAGGTAATCCCGATGGCCTGTAAACGCTGGGACACCGATATTCCCGTGGGGGATCTGGACCGTGTCCCAAAAGAAGGGGTAGAGGAGAAGCGCCCCGTCCGGCGTTTGCGGAAAAGAGGGAAGAAATGTCTCCTCGCCCCGAGCCGCTCCGGCTCTTCGCCGTGCCGTTCTGTTTTCGGCAACCGGAGAGGGGATTTACACTACTGGGCGCCGATAACCTTGCCGGCAACCTCCCGGCCGAGCTCCACACACCGCTGAAGCTCATCCTCCGAGGGTGCCATTCTCACCCTGACCGGCTCTGCGGCGAGCTTCATCCTCATGGTGGAGAGTATGTCCTGCACCATTTTTATCGCCTCACCGCTCCACCCGTAGGAACCGAACACGGAAAAATGCATGCCCCTGACGGTGAGGACCACCATGTTGGAGATGACGTTCAAAATCGGCTTCGGTATGGTGGCGTTCAGCGTGGACGTTCCAAAGATAACGGCATCGGCGATTTCGATCTCGTCTATTATCTCGTTCATCGAAACGTCGACGGTGTTTATGAGACGCACCACGGCGCCCGCCTTCTTTGCCCCCTCGGCGACTTTCTTTGCCATGGCAGCCGTGTTGCCATGGGCAGACGCGTAGACCACGAGAACCCTTTTCTGCTCCCCCTTGCGGTCCAGGATCGTTGCCCTCTCCCGGTACCACTCGACGTAATCCCAGGGAGCCTCACGGAGCACGGGACCGTGGGAGGGGGCAATGATCTCTATCTCTTTATCCCGGATCTTGTCACAGGCCTTGATGATGTATTCCTTGTACGGCCTCATGATGGTGTTGTAGTAGTAACGGAACGCCATCTGGGCCGTCTTCTTCTCATCCTCATCGAGCTCGTCGTTGAAGAGCTTCTCGGTACTGTAGTGGGCCCCGAAGCAATCGCAGGGAAACAGGACTCTCTGGGTCTCATCGTAAGTAAATATGGTGTCGGGCCAGTGCAGGTAGGGAGCCAGAACAAAGGAGAGTTTTTTCCCTCCCAGGTCCACCTCCTCGCCATCCTGGACGACCCGCACGTTGTATTCGGCATTTACGATGTTGTCCACAAAGCCCTTCGCTGCCTTCGACAGGAAAACCGTCACGTTCGGATTTACCTTCAATAGCTCGACGATGGCACCGGAATGGTCCGGCTCGGAGTGATTTATCACGACAAAGTCCAGCTTCTCCGGCGCAACATGCTCCGATATCTTTTCCATCCACTCGGCGTGAAAAGGATGGTTCACGCAGTCGATAACACCCGATGCCTTATCTCCCATAACGAGATAGGAGTTGTAGGTCGTACCGTACTCGGTGGGAATGACGATATCGAAGATGGCAAGATCGGGGTCTTTGGCCCCCACCCAGAAGACACCATCGGTAACCTTGATCGAACCCATTCGTTCACCTCCAGCGCTCGATTGCGTTGTGTGTTTCTTACTCCTCGACTCTCTCAAATTCGTCCTTGGTGGCACCGCAGAGCGGGCACACCCACTCCGCCGGGATATCCTCGAAGGCAGTGCCGGCGGGGACCCCGTTCTCGGGGTCGCCTTCCTCGGGATTGTACACGTAGTTGCAGAGAATGCATCTGTACTTTTCCATATCATTCCCCTCCTGAAACGTATCTATCAGTTTAACACAAGGTGGGAACCACGGATGCGGCGATTCACAGGCGCTTCTCCGGGCCCACGACCCTGATTCCCTGAGAACCGGGGTTCCAGCCCCCTTCCGGCCGTGGGGACCGAACCGATTTGCCATTTCCCTTCATCCTACTGTATCATAAACGATACTTTGAATGCAGGTGCCGGCAAGGTAGGATAGAGGAGGGATGAACATGGAAATAATCGAAAACAGAGCATCATGGGAAAATCAGTTTATCTCCTGGGCCCGCCATGCCGTCCCGGTGATCGAGGGCGGTGAAGTCAAGGAGGCTTTCTCCACCTACCCCTTCGTGGTGAACAGCTCCACTTTCTTCCAGCCCCCGCGGGTGCCCCTGAAGGATGCGAGGGTGGCGCTCATCAGTTCTTCGGGTGCCTTCGTCGTGAAAAACCAGGAGCCTTTCGATTCCACCAACCCCCTCGGGGATCCCTCTTTCCGGCCCGTTCCGGCAGACACCGGCGTAGGTGAGATCAGCTTCAGGCACGAGCAGTATAAGAAAGAGTATGCCACCGCCGACCCGAACGTCGTCTTTCCCCTCTGGCTGCTCAAGGAGCTGGCAGCCAGGGGAGAGATTCGCGAGCTCTTCTCCCCCGCTCTCTCCTTTTCCGGCTATATCGCGAACCCGGGATACTTCATCGACACGACGGGGGCAGAAATCCTCGAGCAGCTCCGGGCCGGAGACGTCGACTGCGCCCTCCTGGTCCTGGTCTGACCCGTCTGCACCCAGTCCGGCGGTCTGCTGGCCAGGAAGATAGAGGAGGGCGGCATTCCCACGGTTACCCTCGCCGTGTTCGAAGGTATGGCGAAAAACGTACGGCCCCCCCGTACCCTGATACTCCCCCATCCCCGGGGCGCGACGCTGGGCGAACCCAACAACAGAGAAATGCAGACCCGTGTGTTGAGAAAGGCCCTCTCGCTGTTTGAAACGGTGAATGAGGGGGGGGCCATGGAGACCCTCGAAACAGGGTGGCCAGACGAGCAGTGACAAAAATCCGCCCTGCCCGAAATGCATGCGGTCAAAATGGGGAGGCACTGGCCTTTCGTATCTGATCGATCGCCTTCTCTATGAAGAAGCGGGCAGCATCCACATCGGGAACCGCTTCGATAGCGTAGCGGACGTCGCCCCGAAATTTCTCCGTAGGAAACCGCTTCATGTAGAATGGTGCACCGGGTGCGCTCGCGGAGGCCATGAACCTGATGGTCCCTGCATTGTGCGGTCCCCCGATCCGGATAACCTCAAGGCCGGCAATGCTTTCGACGAAGATCTCGAACTCCTTGTGAACGATAAAGCCGCGGCGGATGATCACCCTCCTGCTGGTTATGGTGTAGCTGACAGCGGAAGACTCGAGGTAGAAGAGGAGATAGTGGCCTGCCGTCAGGAAGAGGCCGAAGAGAACGAAGGGGAGCGAGCAGAGCAGAAGGACCACCTTGGCCATTTCCAGCACCTGCGATGACCGGGGAAGGCCGAGGGCAAAAAAGATGAGGAAGACGCTCACGGAGAGCACGGGCACCCCGATCAGGGAAAAGTACCATGCTTTCCGGGCATAAACCGCGCGAATCGGCCGGAGCCTGGCGAAGAGCTCTTCGCCCGCTAAAAGCATCGTGGAGGAACTGTCGACCAAACACCGCTCCCTGAAAACCCGTTTTCCGCCCGAAGGCATGCAGCAGGGTGGCGCGTTGAACCCCGCCACAGGCAAAGTGTACCACAATCGGGGGGCGGGAAACTATCGCACCCTCATCCGGAATCTGCAACAACTTCTATGCGTCACCGGCCTCTTAGCCGGACATGAAAAAAGCCCACAGGGGTGGGCTTTTTAAAATCATGGTCGGGATGACTGGATTTGAACCAGCGACCCCCTGGTCCCGAACCAGGTGCTCTGCCAGACTGAGCCACATCCCGCCCTATGTTGCCATTATATAGTCTACGCCACCGTCCGGGTCCGCTTTTTCATCTCCTTTATCGTGGCGGCGTAATCGACGGTCTGGAAAATGCCCGAACCCGAGACGACAATATCGGCACCGGCACCGGCCACGTTCCCCACGTTCTCTACTTTTATACCACCGTCGACCTCTATGTCAACGGGAAGGGAATACCGGTCTACCTGCTGCCGCAACAGTTCTATCTTCTGTATCATCTGCGGAATAAAGCCCTGCCCCCCAAACCCCGGGTTGACGGTCATGATGAGGACGAGATCCAGTTCCCCGAGAACCCACTCTATGGAGGAAAGGGGTGTGTGGGGATTCAAGGAGACGCCCGCTTTTTTCCCCAGCTCACGAATCCTTTTCAGAAGCCTCTGAAGATGGTCGGTGGCCTCCACGTGGACGGTGATGATATCGGCTCCCGCCGCCGCGAACTCATCCACGTACTTTTCGGGCTCAACGATCATCAGATGGACATCCAGCGGCAACGACGTCTCTTTCCTGATTGCCTTGACGATCATGGGGCCCACGGTGATATTGGGGACGAACCTCCCGTCCATGACATCGACGTGCAGGAGGTCTGCTCCCCCCCGTTCAACCTTTTTCACCTCTTCTCCCAGTTTCAGGAAATCTGCCGAAAGAATGGATGGTGCGACTCGAATTTCCTCACCCACGCGCGCCACCTCCTTTTTTTATTCCCGCGAGAAAGAAAATATCTCCGTCGATGAGATCCGGCGCGGTTATCGTGAACAACCCGGCGTCTGTCCAACCGGGGACGGGGGGCACAATATCCCCCACCGATTCTACCACGCAGCCAGTCGCCCGAGAAACCCTCTTTACCACCTCTTCGTTCTCCCTCGAGGTGAAAGTGCACGTCGAGTAGAGACAGTAGCCGCCCTCCTTTACGCAGAGGATGGCATTCGTAAGTATCTTTTCAGATTTCCCGCCGCAGAGCTCCACATCCCTCTTGCCGATCCTCCATTTCACCTCGGGGTTTCTCCTCATCACCCCCAGCCCGCTGCAGGGGGAGTCGACGAACACCACGTCGAAAGCGGACCGCATCTCCCGGGGTACTTCGCCGGAAAAATCGACCTTCACTATCGAGACGTCGCCAACCCCCATCCTGTCGAAGTTTCCCCTCATGCTCTCGATCCTTGCATCGGACACATCCGTCGCCCACAGCTCCCATGCGGGCAGAAGATACCTGAGATAGGAGGTCTTTATACCCGGAGCGCTGCAGGCATCGAGGAGCGCTCCGCCCCCTCCGCAGGTTCTCTCTGCCACACCGGCGACCGTGCGGGTCACCAGCACCGCGCCTGCATCCTGGGGCGTGACCATACCCTCCCTTACCGGCCCGAACCGGGTGAGAGGGGGGGGATCTTCGAGGATGAGACAATCCGGCACGAGGGGGTGTGGGGAAAATGCAACACCCTCGCCCTCGATGGCGCCAAACACCGCTTCACGATCCGCCCGTAGGGGATTGACCCGCACATGCGTGGGGGGCCGACGGGAGAGTCCCTGCAAAACCGCCTCGAGGCGCTCGCCGTCGAAGTATCTTCTCAGCTCAGCCACCATCCAGTCGGGAACGGAGTGCTTTACATGGAGCGGAAGGGACTGACGTAATTCTGAAAACGTCTCTTTCCCGAGATCGCGCTGAATGCTTCTGAGAACGCCATTTGCGAAACCGGCGAGCTTTCTCCCCTTTTTCCGTTTCACCGCTTCGATCGTTTCGTTGAGCGCCGCGTGGTGAGGAATCCTGCTCAAAAAGAGCAGCTGGTAGGCGCCGATCCTGAGGGCATTTCTCACGAACGGATCGGCCCTCTCAAGGCTTTTTCTCAGGTATTTACCGGTAATCTCATCGAGGAGAAGACGGTTCCTCAGGGTCCCCATGACCAGTTCCGTGAGCAGCGCCGCATCGGAGGGATTTTCAAACCCCTCTCTCCGTATCGTCCCGTCGATGATGGCATCCGCAAATCCTCCGCCCTCGACGAGGCAGAGGATCCGTGCGGCAGTTCCCCTTACGTTCCCAGACACTGTCCCTCAACCACCCGGTACCCCTGGACGAACGACCAGGCATCCAGTTCCTTTTTCCCCTCCGGCTTGAGGCGGGTCACGAGCAGGCACCCCTCCCCGCACCGGACGAGGATCCCGTCGCGCCTGACCTCGCCGATTTCACCGGGGTCTTTCCCCATGGCAACGGGGGTACTTTCCACATCGCAGGAGAGTATCTTGAGGCTCCTGCCCGTGTACTGCGTGTATGCCGATGGCCACGGATAGAGTCCCCGCACCAGGTCCCGGATCTTCTCCGCCGGCTCGCTCCAGTCGATCTCTCCCAGCTCTTTTTTGATCAGGGGAGCATAGGTGGCCTCGTCGTGTGGCTGGGCCGTTTCCTGAAGATTCCCTTCCCGCAACAGGTTAAGCGCTTCAACGATTGCGCTTGCACCAAGGGCCGAGAGGCGCTCACCGAGGCTCTGCGCCGTGTCGTCTCCGCGGATTTCCTCTTCCCTGATCAGCAGCATGGGGCCCGTGTCCATGCCCTCGTCCATCTTCATGATGGTGATGCCCGTTTTCTTCTCACCGTTGATGATGGCCCAGTTGATGGGTGCCGCTCCCCGGTACTTCGGCAGAATGGATGCATGGATATTGATACAGCCATACCGCGGGATCTCAAGTATCTCCGGCGGGAGGATCTTCCCGTACGCGACGACGACAATGAGATCGGGCGCCTCCTCCCTGAGCCGGGAAACCGCGTCGGGATTGTTCTTGACTTTCTCTGGCTGGTAGACGGGAATACCCATCTTAAGAGCGGCAACCTTCACCGGCGGGGGCTCGGTGTGCCTGCCCCTGCCCTTCGGCCTGTCGGGGTTGGTAACGACCAGGGTAACGCTCTCGCGTTCGGAAAGAACTTCAAGGGATGGAACGGAAAACTCAGGGGTTCCCATGAAAAGGAGACGGTATTTGCCGTGCATCAAACCGCGGCTCCCGATTTCATTTTTTTCAGGTATTTTCTTCTGAATACGTCCCTCTTGACGGGACTCAGCCGGTCGACGATCAGTATGCCGTTGAGATGGTCTACCTCGTGCTGCAGTGCCTTTGCAAGATAGGACTCCGCCTCTATTTCCACCTCCCTCATATCCCTGTCGATTCCCTTGACCACGACCTTCATGGCCCGTTTCACGGAAGCGGTGAATTCGGGTATGCAGAGGCAGCCCTCCTCGCTTTCCTGCTCCCCCTCCTCGCTGACTATCTCGGGATTGACGAGCGCCAGGGGTTCCTGCCCTTCAACGATGGGCGAGACGTCCAGGACGATGACCCTCTTCAGGACTCCTATCTGGGGAGCAGCAAGGCCCACCCCGCCATTCTCGTACATGGTCTCGAACATGTCATCGATCAGCTCCCCGATCTCCCCGGTAATCTCCTTGACGGGTTGGGATACCTTTTTCAGGGTCGGATCAGGATATTTCAATATCTCCCGCTTCACTTTCCTCTCCTGCTGCGTCGTAAGTCACCACGGAGTCCTTGCCCCTCTCCTTGGCTATGTAAAGGGCTTTATCGGCCATCTCGATGAGCATCTCGTGCGATTTTATGCCATCGCCGCTGAAGGTAGCCACGCCAAAGCTCGCGGTTATGTTGATTTGATGTTCCTTGACGATGAATCGGTGCATAGACACGATCTTCCTGGCCCGCTCGACCACACTGCAGGCCCTGTCCCTGTCGGAATTGAACAGGATCCACCCGAACTCGTCCCCTCCCAGGCGGGAGACGACATCGTAGGCCCTCTTGATACCGTTAATGACCAGGCCGAACTGCGTAATTACGGCATCGCCCGCCGTGTGTCCGTAGGTATCGTTCACTTCCTTGAAATCATCGATGTCGATCATGATGCATGCCAGCGGGGCCCTGAGACGCTTCGCCATCTCGAAGCCCTTTTTCAGGTCCCGTATGAACCACCGCCGGTTGGGAAGACCCGTCAATTCGTCGGTCAGGGACAGCTCCTTCAACCGGGTCGTCACCCGGTACAGATCGATAAACGCGTGCCTGTTTCTCAGAAAAGGCTTTATTCGGGAATAGGCCTCCTCCACCGGCATGTCGGCGGGAAGTATCTCATCTACCCCCTTGCTGAGGTAACTTTCCGACCGCAGCATGACGTTCATTCCCCCCACGAAGATCAGGGGGAGGGAAACATTGAACCGTTTCAACTTCAGCGAGGTCAAATCCTCCACCTCTCCCGGGGTCAGCCCCGAGTCACCGATAAGCACGAGGTATACGTCCCGGTTCTTCGAGAAATCCTCCCCGAGCAAGGCAAGGTCCCGGTAATCCATGGGAAGGACGCTGTAGCCCCCATCTTGCAGGGACGTCTCGAGAGATTTCACGAGAGGCCAGAAGGAGTTGACCGATATGACGACTTTGTCTCTCATACAGTCCTTTGGACGAAGATAACGTTCTCCTACACAACCCTCTAAAACGATTAGGGAACCATTTTACCGTTATTGGGGATTGGCTGTAAAGGGTAACACGATCACGGGAAAGCAGTATACCCTAACAGGATGAAGAAACCGGGCCGGATTCTCCCATTCACTGTTTTTCTGTGCGTAACTGTCTTTCCCCTCTTTTGGCAGCTTCACGGAAAAGATATCGATATTCTGCATTCCCACAGGGTGGCCTTCCAGGCCCTCCCGCAGCAGGAGGAGGTCATCTTTCTCGAGTCACGCTACGGCGCTTGCTTCTTTTGCCACGAACCGGCCATGGCCCACGACGAAAACGCAGGGGAGGCCAGAACCCGCTTCAGAGATCTCATTATCGGGAAGAACCTCCACGCCCTTCATCTCCAGAGACAGCCACGGGGTACGAACTGCACAGGGTGTCACGCCGCCGGCGAACCGGCGGTTGTTTTCACCGGAGGGGTCCGCCTCATAAGAAGCAGAAACGGCGGATCCTGCCAGCCCTCCTGCCACAGGCCGAAAAAATACCGAAACGGTCCCTGAATAGAGACCTGTGTGGTGAAACAAAAATATCGGCAAGGAAAGAGGGGAGGAAGGTTATCGAATTGCCAGAGCGCTCCGACGATGAACGACGAAGGGATACTGTGAGCTTTTCTTTCTGTTTCAGGAACTTGCCTGATCCCCGCTGCTTACCTTCTCGAGCAAAAAGGCCTGCCGGAGCGCAACGGAGGCATTGTGCCCGAAAATCTCCAGAAGTTCCAGGTCCTCCTCTTTGAATGCCCCCCGCTCCACATGATCCAGGTTGAGGACCCCCACCACCTCGTGCCCCCATTTCAGGGGCACCGCCATCTCGGAGTTGATGTCCTCTTGAACCATGACGTACCGCGCGTCTCGTTTCACGTCCGGCACGAGGACCGGCATCCCCTCCTTCGCGACCCAGCCGGTTATTCCCTCGCCCACCCGCAACCGCACTCCCTCTTTTATCTCATCGGGCAGCTGCACGGCTGCCCTGATGATGAGGGTCATCGTCTCCTGGTCGATGAGGATTATCGAGCCCGACGTGGCGTTCATCAGCTCGACCGCCTTCTCGATGATCATCTCCAGCAGCCTGTCCAGGTCGTTGGTCCTGTCAAAGGCCCTTCCCACCTCGTGTATGGCACGGAGTCTCTTCGCCTTGGAGGCGAGGCGCTGGAACATATCGGCATTGTGGATTGCAACGCCGGCGAAGTTCGCCATGACCGCCAGGATCTTGATATCGTCTGAGGAAAGCCTTCTCCCATCGACGGGGGTATCGGCGGTGATTATCCCTATGACCCTGTCCTGGGCCATGATGGGGGCAACGATAAATTCTTCGATCCCGAGCTTTTCCATGATTCCCATGATCCGGTCGTCCCGGATCTGCGAGGGGCGCAGGAGAAGGGGCTCCTTGGAATCGATGATCTGCCGCACTATTTCATCGTCGGGGGGGATTCTCATCTTCTTGAAAAGGCCCATGTAGAGGAGTCCGGCCCCGACGGCGGGAGACATGTGCTCCCTCGTCTCGTCGAAGAGAAAGATAACGGCACGGCTCACGTTCATGATCAGGGTAACGGCGTTTACGATCTGGTTCATGCTTCCCGCGATGACACCCCCCGTGGAAACCATCGCCTTGCTTATCTCGAAGAGGGCGGAGGTCAGCTTTGCAGAGTGAACCACGCTGCGCATGACCTCGCGCTCCCCTCCCCTCAAGAACACATCCCGCAAAACCTTGAACGCTCCCTTCATGTGGAGAACCCCTCACTCGATTTCGAGAAACTCCTTTATGGTCACCTTCAGCTCGGAAAGGTCCATTGATTTTACGATGTAGGCATTCGATGCCCAGGTGGTGAAGTCCTGCTTGAACTCACTGTACGCGGTAAGGAGCACGATGGGAATATCCATATCGACCTTCCTTATCTTCTGAAGGACCTCGAGCCCGTCCATGCCCGGCATCTTGAGATCCAGCGTCACCAGGTCGGGCTGAAACAGCTGGAACTTTTCGAGAGCCTCCATCCCGTCGGCAGCGAGAACCACCTCGTACCCCTCGTCTTCGAGCTCTTCCTTGTACAGCAGCCGTATGCTCTCCTCGTCATCTACTACGAGTATTTTTCTCATTTGAGGACCTCCTTTTCTCCCCACTGCTTGGAGAGCGCACCCGCTTCCCCCAGGAGGAGCACCAAACGCTCGACGATGAAGTCGATCAGGTCTCCCACCGTCTCGGGCCGGTGATAATAGCCCGGGGAGGCAGGCATGATCACTGCTCCTGCAACGGCGAGGGCTTCCATATTCCGCAGGTGGATAACGTTCAGGGGGGTCTCCCGCACCACGAGGATCAGGCGTTTGCGCTCTTTGAGGCACACGTCGGCCGCCCGCTCTATGAGGTTGCCCGACACGCCCGATGCTATCCTCCCCAAGGTTCCCGCGGAACAGGGGACGACGGCCATTGCGTCCGGGGGGTTCGACCCGGAGGCAAACGGGACGCTGAAGTCATCATCATCGACGACCGTGAGGGCGCCCCCGGGATTCCCCAGAAAGTCAGAAAGCCTCGATGAAAGGGTCTCCCTCCGCACTCCCTCCATTCCGGGGATCTCGTCTGCCATGATGGAAAGGCCCGTTTTCGTCACCGCGAGGTAAACTTCGTGGTGAAAGGAGAGAAGCTTCTGAGCGGTCCGTATTCCCAGGATGGATCCGCTCGCCCCCGTTATGGCCACGAAATATCGCACCCTCTTCACCCTCCAAGTAAAACTATATCAAGAAACGTAAACAAACAGAACGTTATACTTATGTATCCGTTCACGTTGAAAAAAGCCATGTCGAGCCGTGAAAAGTCGTCCTCCCTGACCAGGGAGTGCTCATAGACGAGCAGGGCCACGCATACCAGGAAGCCCACCAGATAGAGAAGGCTCAGGGAAAAGAAGTGGTATATGCCAAGGAGCAGGAATGCCATGCAGACGTGGCAGAACCGTGCCACCATGATCGCTTTTCTCGCCCCGAGGTGCCGGGGAATGGAGTGGAGGCCGTACGTTCTGTCGAAATCGATATCCAGCAGGGCGTAGATGATATCGAACCCTGCAACCCAGAACATCACGGCGAAGGACAGAAGCAGGATACGGGGGTCTACCGCCCCTTTCACGGCAATCCATGCACCCAGAGGTGCCGCTCCCAGCGCCAGCCCCAGGAAGATGTGGGAAGCCCAGGTGAAGCGCTTCGTGTACGAGTAGAGGAGGAGGACAGCGATCAAAAGGGGCGCCAGCCTGAAGCAGAGGGGGTTTAACATGTAGGCCGAGAAGAGAAGGAGTAAGAAGCTTGCGGCGATGAGCGTCCAGGCCTCCCGCTTCGTAACCAGCCCCTTCGGGATATGCCTGTCCCGTGTCCGGGGATTTGCCCGATCTATCTCTGCATCCACCACCCTGTTCAATCCCATGGCGGCGCTCCGGCCGCCCACCATTGCCAGGAGGATGAAAAGAAGCGTCCCCGCGTCGGGAAACCCCCGGGCGGCGAGAAACATCCCCGTCAAGGCAAAGGGCAGTGCGAAAACCGTGTGGGAGAACTTTACCAGCTCCAAGTACGTCCTGATGCGAGCAAAGATCGCCAAGAAATTCGTCCTCTCGTTGATTGTTTTCCCGGGTCCTGAAAAACCAGTTTCGAGTTTAGCGTTTCGAGTTTCGCGTTAAACGTATCATTCAGGGAATCTTAACCTCACTCATTTCCCGTTTTTGAACTCTGAACTCTAAACACTGAACTCTGAACTGTGTTCATTCCGCATTCCGCATTCCGATTTCCGAATTACCCTGCTTTTATTCAAACCCATACTCTTTCCACCGCTTCGAAACGAAATCTTTAATCTCGGAAGACATCTCGATCACGTCGGGCCACTCTCTTGCGTGTCCCTCCTCCTTCCAGGTTCTCGTGGCATCGATGCACATCTTGGTCCCGAAGTGAGGAAGGGGGGATGCGTGATCGAGGGCATCGACGGGGCCGCGAACCGTGAAGGTATCCCGCTCCGGGTCCACGTTGTTCCCGATCCTCCAGATAACCTCGGACAGGTCCTGAACGTTGACCTCCCTGTCGAATATGACGACGAACTTGGTGAACATGAGGAGGCCGAGCCCCCAGATCGCCGATGCCACCTTTCTTGCGTGACCCGGGTAGCGCTTGTCTATCGCGAAGAAGGCGAAGTTGTGGAATATCCCCTCGACGGGGAGGTTCATGTCCACCACCTCGGGCAGGATCTTCTGCAGGAGGGGCAGGAATATCCTCTCCGTCGCCTTCCCCATGTAGCAGTCCTCCATGGGAGGCCTGCCCACGATGGTGGCCGGATAGATGGGGTTCTTCCTGCGCGTTACGCAGGTCACGTGAAATACGGGGTATTCGTCTGCAAGCGAATAGTAGCCCGTGTGGTCCCCGAAGGGCCCCTCGAACCGCAGTTCGCCCGGGGCCACATACCCCTCGAGGACGATTTCCGCGTTGGCGGGCACCTGTATGGCCGACGTCTCGCACGGGACGAGTTCGACCGGGGAGTTGCGGAGAAAACCCGCAAAGATCATCTCATCGGTATCTTCGGGTAAGGGCGCCGTCGCCGCGTAGATGACGGCGGGATCCGACCCCAGAGCAACTGCTACCGGCATGGGCTCCCCCCGTTCTGCCAGCTTGCGGTAATGTTTCGCACCTCCCTTGTGGACGTGCCAGTGCATGCCCGTCGTCTTCCCGTCATAGACCTGCATCCGGTACATCCCTACGTTCCTCACGCCGCTGTCCGGGTCCTGCGTAAACACCAGGGGAAGGGTGATGAAGGGCCCCCCATCCTGTGGCCAGGTTTTAACCACGGGCAGCTCCCCCAGGTCCACATCGTCTCCCTGCAAAACCACCTCCTTGACGGGGCCGTCTTTGACCACCTTGGGGACGTAATCTGCAAGCCGCTTCAGCTTGGGGAGCATCTTGAGCTTGTCGACGAGCTTCACCGGTATCTCGGGCTCGATGATCTCCCTTACCCTGCCGGCGATTTCTTCGAACGACCCGGCTTCGAGGGAAAGGAGCATCCGCTCCATGGTCCCGAAGAGGTTCATGGCCAGGGGAAATTTTGCCCCCTTCACCTTCTCGAAGATCACCGCAGGGCCGCCCTCCTTCACGAGGCGGTCCGCTATCTCGGCAACCTCCAGATCAGGGGAGACTTCCGTCGTTACCCGCACGAGCTCGCCCCGATCGGAGAGAACCCGGATGAAATGTCCCAGGTCTTCGTAGGCCACAAGCTACCTCCTTCGCCACCAGTGTGCGCTCAATTTTTAAGTATAGCAAATACGATAATTTTTATGATCAGGGAAAAAACCGGGCAGGATCGGTAACTCAGCACTTCGAATCTGGAAGGAATAAGGCGAGGTTTGACGGGAAAGAGGGGTGAAACGGGAGAGAATGGTAATGCGGAATTCGGAATTCGGAATGCGGAATGAACACCCAACTCGAAACTATAAACTCTAAACCGGTTTCCCGGGACCCGGGACCCGGGACTCTATTGGTGCTATAATTCTCCCCATGAAGAGAGTTATCATCGGCACTGCCGGGCACATCGACCATGGAAAGAGCGCCCTGGTCAAAGCCCTCACCGGCATCGATCCCGACCGCTTGAAGGAGGAGAAGGAGCGGGGGATCACCATCGAGCTCGGCTTCGCCTCCCTTAACCTCCCGTCTGGAGCAAAGGGAGGGATCGTCGACGTTCCCGGCCACGAGAAGTTCGTGCGCAACATGGTGGCCGGGGCCACGGGAATCGACATCGTCCTCCTGATCATCGCCGCCGACGAAGGGGTGATGCCCCAGACGCGCGAGCACACAGACATCTGCAGGCTCCTCTCCATTCCCGCGGGCATCGTCGTCCTGACAAAGATCGACAAGGTGGAGAAGGAGTGGCTCGACCTGGTGGAAGAGGAGGTGAGGGCTTTCAAGAACGAGACCTTTCTCTCCGAAGCGCCCATCGTCCGGGTCTCGTCCCTTACCGGCGAGGGTCTCGACGGTCTCGTTGCAAACATCGACATCGTGGCGCAAAAGATCTCGGAACGGTCTTCCGACCGGCCCCTGAAATACCCGATTGACAGGATCTTCACGCTCAAAGGGATCGGCACCGTGGTCACGGGAACCCTCCAATCGGGTACCCTGAAGAGGGATGAGGAGGTGCAAATCCTGCCCCGGAAGAGGACCGCACGGGTTCGCTACCTCGAATCACACGGGGAAAAGCTCGACGTCGCCTATCCGGGAAGCCGGACGGCCGCGAACCTGACGGGCGTCAACCGGGAAGATCTCGTCCGGGGCGAGGTGATAACGGGGATGGGAGAGGTGACGACGACGACCGCCATCGACGCCCTGGTTGAGAACCTGAAGATGAACAGGAAGCCCTTCCGCTTCGGAACGAAGCTGAACCTCCACTACGGGACCACCTACGTGGAGTCGATCCTGCAGCCCTACGGGAAGAGAGAGATTGCGCCGGGGGAGAAGGGCATCGCCCGGATCCACCTCTTTTCGCCCGCCGTGCTCTTCGGGAAGGAGCGTTTCATTCTCCGTGGCTATACCCAGCTGGAAAACTTCGGTTACACCGTGGGGGGAGGCACCGTGATCAACCCCTACTCCCCCCGGAGGAGGCCGGGCAGGATCGCCGAAGCGCCCGTCACGCTCACGGGCCTGTTGAGCGGAAACGACAGGGACATGGTTCTCGCCGCCACCCGGGAGCTCGGGGGGAGCCCGATAGAGGTGAAAACGGCATCCCTCATAACGGGGCTCGAGTTCAAGGCGGCATCGAAGGCACTCGAAGAGCTCGCCGGGGAAAAGGTCATAAAGAAAGCAGGCAGCGCGTATCTGCTCACCTCCTCCGTAGAGCAGGTGTCGCAACTCCTCCTCGATGCCCTTTCCGCCTTATCGCAGAGAGAGAAGGCAAGGGGCGGTTTCACCCTCACGGAACTCAGGGCAAGAACGGGAAGGCGAACAGATGGCGTCCTCGTCGATGAGGCGCTCAGGTCGCTCATGGGTGACGGGCGGGTGGTCAAGACCAAAGAGGGGTTCCTTCCCGCAGAGATGAGAGAGGAGCGCTCCACCATCCTGGAGGAGCTTGGCGCAAAGATAACGCTCTTCATCCAGGAGCGCGGTATCGAAGGGCCAACCCTGAGCGAGATAACCAGCAACACGGGCAAGCCGTTAAAGGATGTCCAGCACGTCCTGAACCAGCTCGTCCGGGAGAGGGTGATAACGAGGAGCAGGGACTTTTACTTCGCTGAAAAGGCGCTCGAGGATATCGGGAGGGAGCTGGTCAGATACCTCGAGGAAAACGAGAAGATCACCATAAGCCAGTTCAGGGAGATAACGGGAACATCGCGCAAGTACAACGTTCCCCTCATGGAGCTCATGGATCAGCGGAAGGTGACCATACGGCAGGGGGACTACCGGGTGCTATGGAAGAAACAATAACTTTGTAATGGGGAATAAAAACAGTTCAGAGTTTAGAGTTTCGAGTTCAAATCCCGATAGACGTAAGGAAAGCGTAGGTAGGAGAGAGCCGTTGTTTCACGACTTTCTCCTATCGACTGTCTGCTCCCGGTTATTCTCTGTGTTGGTAATTCGGAATGGGGAATAACAAATCGTCCGATGGCAGGGTCCCAGGGGTCGATGGTTCTAGGGTTCAAGGAAATCAGAGGATAATTCCCAACTGGTGTGAACGGTAAACTGGTTTGTCTCGAAACTCTAAACTCGAAACTGGTTCCCCGGGACCCGCAGAGCAGCTAAGTCTTTATTCCAATTACATTTATGAGGATGTTCTCGATTGACCTGCCGATTATCTTCGCGCTCCTGCGGGTATACCCCCCCGAGAGGAGCATCAGGATCGGGACTTTTCGCTCCACGGCACACCGGAAGACGATCTCGTCCCGCGCGATGATTCCCTCTGCCGATATGCCCATTCCCCCCAGCATATCCCCCTTCAAAATATCGGTGCCCGCGTTGTAGATTACAAGTTCCGGGGACGACTCCTCGATTGCCCCCGGAAGCTCATTCTTCAGGAGCCCCAGGTACTCGCCATCTCCGATAAACATCTTTACCGGGTGATTGTACTTTACGAAACGGGCGGCTTCATAGTCGCCAGGATAGATGTACCCGTTGAAGACATCGAAAATCGCAACCCGCGGGTCATCCCAGAAAATCTCTGCGTTGCCGTTCCCCTGATGCGCGTCGAGATCGATAATCATCACCTTGAGCTCCGCTTTATCGTGCCACAGCTTCCTCACCGCTATGGGAACGTCGGCGAAGAAGCAGAATCCGCCCCCCGAATCGGCCTTCGCGTGGTGATACCCCCCGGACAGGTTTATCGCCCATCCGTGCTCGAGGGCAAGCTCGCACCCGAGGATCGTGCCTCCCGTCGCGTACCGTTTCGGCACGAGGAGGTGCTTTTGCAGAATCGGATTGGGCACGACAGCGGCCATCATGACTTCTGCGACATAGGCAATATTTGCAGATTTATTTAAAGAATTAAGGTATTTCTTAGTATGTACGGTTAAAAGGGTTTCGTCGGAAACGGGTTCGGGGTGATAAAATGCCGCCTCATCGATCCCTACCTTTTCGACGAGATACCGGTACACCTTCCCGTATTTCTCCGAGTCGAAGGGATGGAGCTTCTCGATTCCCAGTACCCGGATATCGTAGTGGCGGGAGTAGATGATGGGATGCTTGACCGGCGCTTCCCTTTTACGCTCCTTGTCCATAACTTTTATTCTACCGCACATAGCGACCCGAGCGTTACGACATGTCAGTATCTTCAAAATGCGGAAATCGGGCGGATTGGAATGCGCGGGGGGCAGAAACTCCCGCCATCGTATCCTTTTACCTCGTCAACCTGCCGGCTCTCATGCCGTAATCCGCATTATGATTCGCTCAAATGACGATTTTATCGGTGTTCTCGAAACTCGAAACTGATTTTCATTCCCCATTCCGACTTCCGCATTCCGCAATACCTTGATTTGCAATGGATTTTATGATTCCACGGTAGCCATCTTCAACCCGGCGGTTATGACAAGTCCGATGAGAAATGCAGCGGACACGGGCACAAAACCCGGACCATAGGGGTTCAGGTATGCCGATATGAAATCGCCCGTCATGAAGAAGGAGAGAACGAGCCAGGCGATGACCATGAGGTATGAGGGGAGGGAGATAAGGTACCCCATCGCGAAGACCCGAACCCGCATCAGGGGAAAGAGGACCACGTACCCCCCGAGTGTGGCCGAAATCCCCCCGGAAGCCCCGAGGATCTGCCCGCCCGGTTGTCCGGACAGAAGATGGACCAGGCCGCAGGTAACCGTTCCGGCGAAGAAAAGGAGGATGAATTTCGCGGGAGAGAGGCGTTCTTCCAGCGGCGACCCGGCGATGAAGATAAACGCGCCATTTACGGCCAGGGGCAACAGGTGGGTGTGGAAGAGGCCGTACCCCAGGATCCTGATCGGGCTGCCGAGGCCCCCACCCGCCATCAGGGCAACCGCTCCGGCAACCTCCCGCGACCCCGGGAAAAAGATCTTTCCCGCCAGGAAGAAGAGCAGAAGGAGGCCGATGACGGAGAAGGTCACGTAGGGGATGATGCCCAGCCTCACATCAGACTCGACGGGGATCACGGCGGGTATGGGGAGGAAGAAGTGCTCTTCACCGGGCCGGCGGGCAAGGCGGGCAAATCCGCTCCCCCCCGGTTCCCCGTCTTCGCCGCCCTGGCCTTTTTTCAGGAGCTTCTCGGCCCTCTTTTTTCCTGCAACCAGCCGGCGGTGGATGTTGCCTGCAGATCTCCGGGGGACGAAGGTGCCGTTGCACGCACGGCAGTGGTAGACGGCGTTTCCCGTATACTGGTAGTCCACGGGGGTCAGCGCCTCATCACAGGCGGGGCATACGAGCCCCTTCTTCGCCCGGAGGAGGACAGGGCCCTCTCCTCTTGATTCCCCCTCATCTTCACCCCTGTCGGCCGAAAAACCCTCCTCCGTTAACAGGGCCATCTCGCCGGAATCGAACCAGATCGCCTTGCAGGTCGGGCAAACGTCGACGACGGTGTCACCCCGGGTAACGGGAACCATTCCCGAAATCCTGCATTCAGGGCATGTAACGATCCGGGAGATGGGAAACCTCTCAGAGGATTATCGACAGGACTGATGCCTCGGCAAAGTCAAGGAGCAGCTTCGGGAAGAGCCCGAAGTTTACCACGCCGATGGCAGCGATGGCCAGGGCGATGGAGATGGCGAAGCCGACGTGACGAACGGGCATTTCTTCAGTCCCCGGCTTGAGCATATACATGTACACCACGATACGCAAGTAGTAGTAGATCGATGCTGCGCTGTTCAGGACGCCGATAACAGCGAGCCAGATGTAGCCCGATTTGACCGCCGCCGAGAAGAGGTAGAACTTGCCCACGAATCCCGCCGTGGGTGGAATGCCGCCCAGCGAAATGAGGAAGAGGGTCATGAGCGCCCCCAGGACGGGATACCGGAAACCCATCCCCCGGTAGTGCTCGATGTCGTACCCTTCGTCCTCCCTCTGGCTGATCACTATGGCAACGGCGAAGGCACCGATGTTCATGAAGGCGTAGGCGAGCAGGTAGAACATGGCCGCCTGGGCCCCGAGATTGTCTCCCGAAACCAGGCCGACGAGGATGTATCCTGCATGCGCGATGGATGAGTATGCCAGCATCCGCTTCACGTTGTCCTGCACCAGCGCCGTCACGTTCCCCACCGTCATGGTAAGGACGGAAACGACCCAGAGCCCTTTCCAGAGATAGGGGTACATCTCGGGAAGGGTGATGTAGAGCACCTTGATGACGGCGCCGAATGCAGCGGCCTTCGGCCCCGCCGACATGAAAGCCGTTACCGTCGTCGGGGCTCCCTGGTACGCGTCGGGCGTCCACATGTGGAAGGGCACCAGCGATACCTTGAAGCCGAAGCCGACGAAAAGAAGCGCCGTCCCGAACAGAAACATCACGTTTCCCGCCCCATTTCCGCCGCTTATGGCATCCTTGATCGCATAGAGGTTCGTGGTCCCCGTTCCCGCGTAGATCAGGGCCATGCCGTAGAGCAGAAAGCCCGTGGCGAAAGCGCCCAGGAGAAAGTACTTCAGCGCCCCCTCGATGGCTGACATCCTTTTCCTGTCGAAACCCACGAGGACGTATATGGGAATCGAGAGGATCTCGAGCCCCAGGAAGATGGTCATCAGGTCGGTTCCCTTTGCCATGATGATCATGCCCACGGCGGA